>JBBAFX010000063.1:0-10590 GCA_041655195.1 Trueperaceae bacterium | reverse complement strand
AGATGGGCTACGTGCTGGGCGGCGCCGTGCTCGTGGAGCAGGTGTTCGCCTGGCCCGGCATCGGCACCCTGGCCGTGAACGCCATCCTGGCGCGCGATTTCCCGCTGGTGCAGGGCGTGACCCTGCTCGTGGCCGTAACTTATGTGTTCACTAACTTGCTCACCGATATCGCTTACAGCTTCGCCGACCCGAGGATCACTTACTCGTGAGCCTGCCTAGCCGCAGAGCCCTAGCTAACGGCGCGGGTTCCGCCGGACCGCGCACGGGCAGGCGCTCGTTCTGGCGCGCGTTCCTGGGAGAACCCGTGGCGGCCACCGCCTTCGCGGTGCTGGCCGTGATCATCGTGGCGGGCCTGCTGGCCCCGTGGCTGGGCCTGCCCGACCCGGACCGCGGCTCGCTCATCGACCGCCTCAAGCCGCCCCTCACGGCGGGTCACCTGCTGGGCACGGACGAGTTCGGCCGCGACCTGCTCTCGCGAGTGGTGTGGGGCGCCCGCGTGTCGTTAGGCGTAGGCTTCCTGGCCGTGGCCATAGCCGCCCTGTTCGGCGTGACGCTAGGCCTAGTCAGCGGCTACCTGGGCGGCCGCTTCGACTTCTGGTCGCAGCGGTTCATCGACCTGTTACTGGCGTTCCCGTACATACTGCTGGCCCTCATGATCGTGGCCATCCTCGGACCCGGACTGATGAACACCATGCTGGCCATCTCCATAGCCGGCATCCCCTACTACGTGCGCATAGCCCGCGCCAGCGCCCTGGCCCTACGCGAACGCGAGTTCGTTGAAGCGGCCGAAGCCGCCGGCGCCAGCACCCCCTGGATTCTCGTGAAGCACGTGCTCACCAACTCGCTCAGCCCCATCCTCGTAGCCGCCACGCTCGACGTTGGGTTCATGATCATGGCCGCCGCCGGCATGAGCTTCCTCGGCCTAGGCGCCCAACCACCGCTGGCGGAATGGGGCGTCATGCTCTCCAACGGCCGGCAGTTCCTCCGGGTGGCGCCATGGGTTTCGCTGGTGCCGGGAGCGATGATATTCCTTGTGGTGCTGGCGTTGAACCTGCTGGGGGACCGGGTTAGGGATCTGCTTGATCCGCGGATGGTGGGGAGGTAGGGGGAATCAGCTCTGCGGCAACGCCTCGGAGAACGCGCCCCGCAGCGCCCCCAGCGCATTCTCCAAGGTGGCGTCATCAATGAGCAGCGGCGCCAAGAACCTGATGACGTTGCTATAGGTACCCGCGGTCAGGAGCAGGAGCCCCCTCTCCCTGGCCGCGGCCACGACCGCCTGCGCCAGTTCCGGCGCGGGCTCGCGGCTACCGCGGTCCTTCACAAGCTCAAACGCCAGCATGGGCCCCGGTCCGCGGATCTCGCCGATGGACGCGTACTTGCCCGCCGCCGCTTCTACTTCGGCGCGCAGTTTCTCACCCAGCGTCACCGCCTTGCCGAGCACGTCCTCCGACTCGAATATCTCCAGCACAGCTAGCGCAGCGGCGCACGCCAGCGGGTTCCCGCCGTAAGTGCCGCCCAGGCCGCCCGGGTCTGGTGCGTCCATGATCTCGGCCGTGCCGACCACGCCCGCCAGCGGTAAGCCGCCGGCCAGGCTCTTGGCCACCGTCACCAGGTCCGCCTTCACCCCGGAGTGCTCCATGGCGAACATCTTGCCGGTGCGGCCGAAACCGGTCTGGATCTCGTCGGCTATTACCAGGAAGCCGTGCTGGTCGGCGCGGGCGCGCAGACCCTCGAGGAACTCCTTAGGAGCCGGGATGAACCCGCCCTCGCCCTGAACCGGCTCGAGTAGCACGGCGGCCACGCGCTCGGGCGCCACCTGGGCTCGCAACAGGTCGTCGAACGCCCCCAACGCGCGCTCGGTACTCCAGCCGCGGTACTCGTACGGGAACGGCGCCTGGTACACCTCCGGCGCGAACGGCCCGAAGTTCTGGTGGTACGGCTTCGCCTTACCGGTGAGGGTCATGCCCAGCAGCGTGCGGCCGTGGAAGCCGTGATGGAACGTGATTATGGCGGAGCGCTTGGTGGCGGCGCGGGCGATCTTCACCGCGTTCTCCACTGCCTCGGCGCCGGTTGTAACCAACAGGGTCTTTGCCTTACCGCGCACGGGCGCTATCTTGTTCAGCTTCTCGGCTAGCTTCACGTACGGCTCATAGGTAACAACCTGAATGGAGGGGTGTGAGAGCCTCTCGACTTGTTCCTTCACCGCCGCCACTACGCGCGGGTGCGTGTGCCCCACATTCATGACGCCTATGCCGCCAACGAAATCGATGTACTCGCGGCCATCGACGTCGGTCAGGGTGGCGCCGTTTGCGCTGTGCGCCACCACAGGGTGGGCAACGCCCAGGCCGCGCGGCATGTTCTCCTTGCGGGCTTCGAGGATCTTGTCGGAACGGAGGGCGGTGGTGCTCATCGGCGGTCACTCCTTCTGGCGCAACTGATTGGCACCATCGTAGCCGAAGGCGGGCGCGCGGCCCCTTGGACCGCGCGCGCTACTTCACTGTTGAATTGTCCGCGAGACGGGCGCGGAGTAACTATCCGAACCTAGAAGTCGGGAACCGGACGGCCGGTCAGTCCTCGGGCACCCACGTAGCCAGCCGCATGCACACTTCCACGGGCTCGTCCGTCAGCACCTCAACACCATCGTAGGTGGCGCATATGGTGCCGTTGATGTCGGGCACGCTGCTCCGGATCGTATGCGGCACGGTGCTGGGGTCGCTCGACCAGACGGGAATCCAGTCGCTCGCCCGGTCGCCGGTGGACCGGTTTACGACCTCGAAGACAGCCTGGCTGGTGCGGTCCACCGGCGCCATGTTCCGACGCGTGACCTCAAAGCGGATGGTGGCCATCTCGTCCACCAGGAAGATCCCGATCGGCACGAGGGAGTTCTCGTCACCTGTGTAGCTCTCTAGAACGATGTTGAACTTGGTACCGGCTTCGTCGGTGACACCGCAAGCGCTTAGCAGCAGCCCGAGCGTCAACAAGGCAACAGTAAGCAGGGGAACTCGAACTCGACGACGCTTCAAGGGGTTCGACGAACTGTGCATTGAGTCACTCTCCAATCGAGCCTTACGTGTAGCACGAGTACTCAGGCCGGCTGATGGGAAAGTTCATCGCCTCCATAGGCAGGTTGGGGTAGGCGCAGGTGAATGTGACCTGCCGGACCAACGGACCGCGTGAACGGTAGGGTAAGACCTACCCAGGAGGTCACCGCATGCCGAAACAAGACACCCCCACCACCCCGCCCGTGAAGGGCCCAGCCTCCTACTTCCCCTCCATCGAGAAGAAGTACGGCAGGCCAGTACAAGAGTGGTTAGACATGATCAGGGCCAAACCCGACCAGAAACACATGGAGCTGGTGGCGTGGCTCAAGGAAGAGCATGGGCTGGGGCATGGGCACGCCAATGCGCTGGTGGCTTACGTGCGGGCGGAGCCGAAGTAGGGCTGACGGACTGAGTCCGGCCCTAGCGAAACGGGCCTAGCAGAACGAGGCGGTTGCGGAGCGGGCGTTGAGGAACGCTACGACGGCCACGCTAGCGCGGCGCGACCCGCTCTGTACACCCGCGCCCTACCGCGAACTCATACTGAACCGCCGCTCCACCAGGTTCGTCAGCAGTATCAGCACGGTGGAAAGCCCGATCATGATGACCCCGATGGTGGCTACCTTGCCCCAGTAAGCGTCGTGCACGGCGCGGTACATGAGCACGGAGAGCACCTCGGTGCCGGGCCGCGCCAGGATGACCGACAGGTCCAGCTCGCGGATGAACATGACGGCCATGAGCGTCCAACCCGAGATTATGCCGGGCATGGCCAGCGGAGTGACAATGCGCCGCAGGGTGCGCAGGAAGCCGGCGCCGCTTATGAACGACGCCTCCTCTAAGTCCTTGCCGATCTGGATGAACGTGCTAGTCAGCGGCCTGATGCCGAACGGCAGGTAGGTAGCCACGTAAGCGATGAGCAGCGCCCAGATGGTGCCGTAAGCGCCGGTGCGCACGAACGCCCACATGAAACCGATGGCCAGCACCAGCCCGGGGAAAGCGAACGAGGTGAACGCGAACACCTCGAGGATGGCGCTGCCCACGTTACGCACCCGCACGATTATGTAACTAGACAGAGTGGAGAGGATTATGCCCACCGTGGCGCCCACCACGGCTAGGAAGACGCTGTTGTTGAAGGAGGTGACAGTGAGGCGGTCGCCCAGCACCGTCTGCCAGTGCGTGAGAGTGAACATGCTGAACGCCCTGGCGCCCGGCGCCATCATGTACGGGATGAACGACACGTACGCCAGCACCAGCACGGGCACCACCACCAGCACGGCGCCCACCAGCAGGGTGAGGAGCCCCAGTGGCACGCGCCACGCGCCCAGCTTCACGCGTTGCGGGCGGTAACCGCGGCCACCGATGGTCACGAAACGCTCGGCCGCCCGCGTGTAGTAGCGGTACACGAACACCAGCACCACCGCCGTCAACAGCACGCTGATGCCGACCGCCGCCGCGCGACCGTAGTCGGGCAGGAAGCCGGTGGTGACTATGCGGTAAACGTACGTGGTCAGCACGTCTATGCGCGCGGGCATGCCCAGCACGCTAGGTATGGCGAACGCACCAAGCGCGCGGATGACCACCAGCATGAGCGCGGCCAGCAGCGCGGGCTGAAGCATGGGCAGGATTATCTTCCACATGGTGCGGCGGCTCGAACCGCCGCTGATCCAGGACGCCTCCTCCAGCGCCGTGTCGAACGAGCGCATGGCGGCGGCTATGACCAGGTACGCCACGGGCAACTCCAGCAGCCCCTCTATGAAGACCATGCCGGCCATGGAGTACACGTTCACCACGCCTAGGCCCAGCGTGTCGCGCAGGAACACGTTGATGATGCCGTTGGTGGGGTTCAGCAGTATGGCCCAGCTGGTGCCGAACGCCAGGTGCGGCACCATCATGGAGAGGATTGGGATCAGGTGCAGCAGCCCGCGGAACGGCGCGTCCGTGCGGAAGTTGAGGTACGCCAGCCCGAATGCCAGCGCGGTGGCTATAACGGCGGACCCGACCGTGAAGATGACCGTGTTCCACAACACGCCGTACAGGCGCGGGTCCGTGTACACGCGGATGTACTTCTCCAACGTGAAATCGCCGAACGCACCTAGCCCTTGCGAGAAGCTGCCCACAACCAGCATGACGGCGGGCGCCAAGGTAAGGATGCCCACCACCACTACGAGGAAGAGGGTGAGGAACGCGGTTTTAGACGAGTGCATCTAGGCTTCCCTTGTGGCGGTGGCTTACTACGGGGCGGATGTGGGCAACGGGGCGCACGTTGGCAGGGGAGCACATCTGGGCAGCTACGCGCATCTGGGCACTCATTCCGTTATGAACCTGCAACCGTGCGGGTTGAAGTAGAGGAGCACCTGCTGCCCCTCGGTCAGTGCCACGGTGGAGGGTATGCGCAGGTTCAGTTCCACCCCGCCCGCTTCCACCTGCACCTCGCGGTTCTCGCCCAGGAACACCGCAGAGGTCACGGTGCCCACCACCTGGTTGGGCTCGAGCTCGGCGGGTATGGGCTGCTCGAGGACCTCCACGAACTCCATGCGCACGGCCACGGTGCCCTCGGTGCCGGGCACGGCGTTCGGGTCGGGTTCGCAGTGTAGGCGGCCGACGCTGGAGTCCACCACCAGGAAGCCGTCACCGCCCTGAAGCGCGCGGTTCTCGTGCCCGGCGTGGTCCTGCGCCGAACCGGCAGCAGTGCTGTTCTCCACCACCGTGGCCGGCAGGAAGTTCGCCTTACCCATGAAATCCACCACGAAGCGGCTGTTGGAGCGGAAGTAGACCTCCTCGGGCGTACCGCGCTGCACGATGTTGCCGCTCTTCATGACCACCACGTCGTCGGAAAGCGCCAGCGCCTCGAAGCGGTCGTGGGTCACGTACAGCGAGGTAATGGCTAGGCGCGTGAGCAGCTCGCGCAGTTCGGCGCGGGTCTCCTCGCGCAGCTTGGCGTCGAGGTTACTCAGGGGTTCGTCGAAGAGGATGACGCGCGGCTCTGACACTATGGCGCGCGCTAACGAAACGCGCTGCTGCTGCCCGCCGCTCAGCGCCGTGGCCGGGCGCTTGCCGTAACCGCCCAGCTGCACGAACTTCAGGGCCTGCTCCACCCGGTCGGGTATCTGGCTGCGCGGCACGCCCTGCGACTCCAGGGGGTACGCCACGTTCTCGAACACGCTCATGTGCGGCCAGATGGCGTACGTCTGGAACACCATGCCGATGCCCCGCTTATCGGGCGTGACCGACGTGGTGCGCTTGCCGTCCGACTGCCACACGATCGTGTCGCCGATGCGGATGGTTCCCGAGTCAGGCGTTTCGAGCCCTGCGATGCAGCGCAGCAGCGTGGTCTTGCCGCAGCCCGACGGCCCCAGCAGCGTCGTGACCGTGCCGTCGGGCACGTGCAGGTTCACGTCGTTCAGCGCCACGACCGTGCCTTCCGCCGACTCGAACGTCTTGCGCAGCTTCTCGACCCTGATCTCCATCTATACGTTCCTTCTTATCAGTAGATTCGCCCGCAAAAGCGCGGGCCGTGAAAATAGAACAGACCCGGTGCCCGCCCGCGCCGCGCTTAGCACGCAGGGGGGCACCGGAGGGTTGCGTCAGCCTAAACGGCCGTCACTGGGCTCAGCTTCACGGCTCAGCTTCGAGCCTCAGCGGAAGATCTCGCCGAAGCGCTCGCCCCATTCGGCGATCTCTTCGTCGCTCATGGTGCGTAGCGGCAGCACGGTGGCGCCGTCTATGCCGGGAATGGGCGGGTAAACGCCCGGCGCCAGCACGTACTCGCCCACTTGGTTGGCGAGGATCTCGCTGGACTCCTGACCAAGCCAGAAGTCTATGAACAGCTTGCCGGCGTTCGGGGCCGGAGCGCCCGCCGCCAGCGCGATGCCGCGCGGCGTACCGAGCATGGGCTCGCTAACGCGCGCCCAGTCGAGCGGCGCCGGCGCCAGCGTGACGATGTACTTAGGCATACTGATGCCGATGTGCATCTCACCCGAGGAGATGGGGCCCGGCGTCGGGCCGAAGGAGGCCACCAGCATGGGGCGGTTGGCGGCGAGGCCGTTGATGAACTCCCACCACGCTTCCTCGGAGCCGAACACGTCGTGGTCGAGGAGCCCCACCAGCCACTGAATGGTGGTGGCGTGCGAAGCGGGGTTAGCCATGACTATCTTGCCGGCCCACTTAGGGTCCGTGAGGTCCATGTAGCTGGTCGGCACGTCCTCCGCCGCCACGAGTTCCGTGTTGTAGATGAGCGCCACGTACTCGATGCCGAACTGCTGGATCATGCCGTCCGGATCCTTGCTCCACTCGGGGTAATCGGCGGCTACGGGCGACACGTACTCCTGCAACAGGCCGAAGTCCTTGAGGATCTCGAGCAGCGGCAACGGCGCCTGCAGCACGGAAGCCAGCTGACGGCCGGCCTGGAACTCGGTGAGGAGCGTGGCGGCGAAGCCCTCGGTGGAGATGCGAGTGTAGTTGGCGTCCACGCCGTACGCGGCGGCGAAAGCCTCCAGCACGGGGTCGATGGCGGTGATGTTGGCGTAGTACTCCAGCGAGCCTTCGGCCTGTGCGGCGGCGATGAGCTCGGGTGAAGACTGCGCCCACGCGGCGCCGACAGCGAAGGTGGCGAGCAGAGCCAAGAGCAGCTTGGTTCCCTTGAGCATGGTGGTTCCTCCCAGGTGGATTTGTCTAGGGATAAGCATATGCGGTCGGGTGCTGGTTTGCGGCGCTGATATCCGGTCGTGGGCGATACAAGCTTGTCTGGCACCCGGCGCTGCGTGCAGGAGCGGCACATTCACTAGAGGTGTCTTTATGCGCCTACTGGTGTATACTCAAACCATGAGTCGCACGCAGGTGTATCTCGGTGACGAAGAGCTGGGCCTGCTTGATGAGCGCGCCGCCCAAACGGGAGCCACCAGGTCAGAGCTCATCCGGCGGGCCATCAGGCAAACGTACGGCAAGTCCACCATGGACGAAGCTCTACAGGGGCTTCGAGCCAGCGCTGGCAGCTGGCAGGCGCGCGAGTTCACCGGCAGGGAGTACGTAGAAGAGGTCCGCACCGACCTTAACAAGCGCCTCGAAGAGCAGGGCATCGATTGAACCTCGTCGATACTTCGGTCGCTATCGACCACCTGCGCGGTAGGCCAGAAGCCCGCAACCTGCTTGAACGCATCGTTTCGGACGGCGACTCACTAGCCGCCAGTGAACTGGTGCGCTTCGAGTTGCTCGCCGGGGTAAAGCCGCACGAGATCAGCGCACTCGAGAGCTTCTTCTCGGCACTTACATGGCTGCCGGTTAGCGAACCCGTATCACGGTTAGCTGGCGCTCTTGCCCGCCAGTACCGCGCTTCCTTCAGCGGCATCGACACGGCCGACTACCTGATTGCGGCGACCTCGATATTGCACGATGCACCGCTTCTAACGACGAACGTTAAGCACTTCCCGATGCTGTCAGGGTTGCGTCAGGCGTACCCGGATTAAAGCGTCCGGGCGAGCAGCGCTTCCGTCCGCTCAGCCACGCTCGCAGCCGCCCCACGGTCCAGAAAACCTAACCGCAACCGCCGCTCTAGAACATCGTCGACGGTAACTGCATACTCCTGCTCCCTGGCCCACACCACCTCGGCTTCGAGGTACGGGTGTTCAGGGTGTAGCCGTTGCAGTAGCCCCCGTTGGTGACCTAGCTGAGCCACCTCCCGCGCTTCGCCCCCGTAAGCGTGCGCCAGGTGGGAAGCCGTCGCGGCGTCCAGGTTGAACTCAGCTGCCAGTTCGCTGGCCAACTGCGGCCCGTACCCCTCGGTGCCAACGAGCGGCATTGAGCCCGTGTGGCTTGCGCCTACGGTAAGCCCCGCAACGACGATGGCCCTATCAAGAGCATCGCGAGCCATGAGCCGGTATGTGGTCCACTTTCCACCGGTTACGGTCACGAGCCCCTGACTAGACACCTCTATGTGATGATCCCGCGTTATCTGAGCGGTGCTCACCGACTTCTGGGGCTTGACCAGCGGCCGGAACCCCACCCAGTCCGACAGCACATCGGCGCGCGTGAACGTGCGCTGCATGTAGCGGCCCAGGTAATCCAGCAGGTAATCCACGTCCTCTTCGGGCGCCTTAGGGTCTGCCTCGGCCACCGCCGGGTTATCGGTCGTACCGACCAGCGTGTGGCCCTGCCAGGGAAGCAGGAACAGTACGCGGCCGTCGTCGGTCTTGGGTATCAGCATACCGGAGCCGCCCGGCAGGTGCTCGCCAGCCAGCACGATGTGCGTGCCCGAAGAGGCCGTCAGCGTGTCTGCAGCTTGCGGGTCGTCCAACTTACGAACGTGATCTACGAACGGGCCGGTAGCGTTTATCACCACGCGCGCCAGCACCTCATGGCTGGCGCCGCCGACCTTGTCGTCGAAACGCGCGCCAACCACGCGGCCAGACTCCACCACCAACTGGCTAACCTCCGCATGGTTAAGCACCACCGCGCCGTTGCCCGCGGCCGTGCGCACCAGCGCCACGTTCATGCGGCTGTCGTCGAACTGACCATCGAAGTACATAACCGAGCCGCGCAGGCCGTCCGGCCGCAGGCCCGGCAGGTGCCGCAGCGTCTCCTGGCGCCCGAACAGGCGGCTTGAGCCTATGCGGTAACCCACCCCCGCCAACAGGTCGTAGGCTTTGAGCCCGACGTAGTAGTAGGGCAGCTCAAACCAGCTGTAAAGCGGCGTTATTAGCGGCACGGTCGAGGCTAGGTGCGGCGCTAGGTGCAACAGCGTGTGCCGCTCGTGCAGGGCGTCCTTAACCAGCCGGAACTGCGCACGGTCCAGCCGCTTGACGGCCAGCTCGAGGTACCTCACCCCACCGTGCAGCAGCTTGGTGCTGCGGCTGCTAGTGCCTGCAGAGAAGTCGGCACGCTCCAGGAGCGCGACGCTCAACCCACGACCCGCGGCGTCCAGCGCGATCCCGGCGCCGGTGGCCCCTCCGCCTATCACTAGAACATCGAACCGCTCGCCGGTTAGGCGCTCAGTCGCCTCATCACGCCACATCAGCGTCCCTCGCTAGCCGCAGAGCCGTACCTTCGTCTATCACCAGCGTGTTCATGAAGCGCCCCGCAAGCGCCCCGCGTAACGCCTGCAACTTGCTAGCGCCGGCCACCACGCACACGCTGTATGGGTGTTGGCCCAGGGTGGCTAGGTCCGGGCCGGTGGAGCGCTGGTTCATGGCCACGTCCTGGTAGCTGCCATCAGCCCTGAAGAACACGGTGGCTATGTCGCCCACCACGCCGCCTTCACGCAGGGCCGCCAGCTCCGCGTCCTCTACGTAACCTGCCTGATAGATGTACGAATTGGCGTCGGGCGTACCGATGCTGTAAAGCACGATGTCGGCGCGCGAGGCCAGCTCCCGCACGCGCTTCACGACGCGCTCGCGGTACATGGCGTCCTTGGTGGCTGGGTCGTCGAAATAGGCGGGGATGGGCAGCAGGTGGCCGTTGCCGTGGTAGTTCTCAGCGAAGCGCGAGATGATGCGCGCCGCGTCCGTTATGCCGTGCCCACCGTTGTTGTTACCGCTGCCGGTGAGCTGCACCACGTTGA
>JBBAFX010000062.1:0-10611 GCA_041655195.1 Trueperaceae bacterium | reverse complement strand
TGGCTGCCACGATCCGAGAAGTGCGTTATCTCGGCACTATGCCCGTCTGCCGCCAGGCGTTCAGCCAGCTGGCGTGTGTAGACCACCACGCCGTCGGCCGGGTTGAGCTTGCCCACCAGTGCAACGTTCATGGCTGACGATATCTAACGCTGGGGTTACCGTTGCCGGTTCCGCTTGTACACTGGCTGACGTGAGTACCACGCTGCGCCTCGCGCTCCGCAACCTGTTACGGCACCCATGGCGCAGTCTAGCCACCCTCTTCGGCATCGGCCTCGGTATCGCCGCGGTGCTCACCACCCTCTCGGTGGGAGCGAACGTGGAGGTCAACCTGCGGCAGGCGTTGCAGGCCGCCGCGGGTAAGGCGGACCTAGTCATCACCCCCGGCGCGGGTGGCCGGGCCATCTTCGAAACCGAACCGCTACTCAGCAACGTGAGGGCCAGGCCAGACGTAGCGGCCGCCTACCCGGTACTGCAGACCCGCGCCGAACCCGAACGGACCGACCCTGAGGTCGAACGCTCCATAGTGCCCGGCGTGGACAGCGGCTTCCAGGTGCAGGGGCGCGTTACCGAGGCCGTGGACGACCTGCCCGCCACCGTCTCCGCCGGGCGCCTACCCGCAGAGGGCTCCTTGGGCATCGCCGTAGCCGACGGCTTCGCGGCGTCGCGCGGTATGGAGGTCGGCCAAACGGTGGAGTTCCTCTTCGCCACCGGCCGCGTGGCGCTCAAGGTGACCGGCCTGCTCGACGACGGCGTGGGCGTGGCCAGCACGAACGGCGGCCGCGTGGGCCTCATGCACATAACCGACCTACAGGAGATCCTCCACTTGCAGGGCCGCATGTCGAACATGGAGGTGCAGGCCACCCGGCCGGAGCTAGTGGAGCCCCTCCAAGCCGCGCTCGAGGAGCTAGCCGGCGAGGGCATGACCGTGACCCTGCCGGCGGGCAGCGGCAACTTCACGTTCGGCATCGTGCAGACGCTGCAATCGGGGCTGAGCGTGCTGGCCGCCACCCTCCTGGCGCTCGGCGCGTTCCTGTCCTACAACACGTTCATGGCCTCCGTGGTGGAGCGGCGCCGGGAGTACGCGCTGCTAAGGACGATAGCCCTCACCCGAACCGGCCTCTTGCGGCTGGCGCTGTACGAGGCTCTGGCGCTGGCCGTGCTCGGCATCATCGCCGGCATCCTGCTGGGCGCGGGCTTGTCGGCGCTCATGACGTACCTGAACTCCATAACCTTCGGTTACGACTTCCGCACGCTGGTGCTACCGGTCGGTAACGTGGCCCTGGCGAGCGTGCTCGGCGCCGCAGCCGCGCTGGTGGCGGGGCTCCTGCCCGCGCTGTCCGCCTCCCGCACGCCGCCCATGTCCGCACTGCAGAGCGCCGACCAGGAAGCTGGCCCCCGCTGGGTCTGGTTCGGGGCAGCGTTGGTCGTGGTGGGAGCCGGGCTGGCGCTGGCGCCATGGCAGGGCGTGGCGGCCATCTACGCCACCACGGTCAGCCTGGGCCTCTTCTTCGTGGGGGTCTCGCTGCTGGCGCCCACCCTGCTCAGGCCCGCCACGGCGCTCCTGCGCGGGCCGCTCACCCGCCTGTTCGGCACCGCCGGACGCCTGGGCGCAGCTTTCGCTGAACGCAACGCCTCGCGTAACGGCGTGGCCATAGGCACGGTGGTGGTAGGAACCGGCCTGGTCATAGGCGTGGGCAGCATGGTGGCTAGCACCAACCAGGCCATCTCGGACTGGATCCAGACCACCGTGGTCGGCGACCTCTTCATCACCGCCCCCGTGAGCTTCCCGGACGATTTCGTGCAGCGCACCGAGGCGCTGCCGGGCGTGGACGTGGCCAGCGGCGTGAAGATCACGGCCGTGCGTTTCCTGCAGGACGAGAACGACCGGCGTGGCCGCTCCATAGCGCTGGTGCTGGTGGACCCCGCGCGCTTCGACCCAGCGGACGGCTTCGGCCGCTTCCAGTACATACCCGGCGAAGGCGACGACATGACCACCTACCAAGCGCTGCTGGCGGGCGACGTGCTGGTAGCCAACACCATGAAGGACCGTTACGGCCTGGCGACGGACTCGACCATCACCTTGCGGACCTCGGACGGCTTCACGCCGTTCCACGTGGCGGGCGTGGTGGTCGACTTCACCGGCGGCGGCGAGACGGTGGTGGCCAGCATCGAACTGCTCGAGCAGTTCGGCGGCGGCAACCCGGACCTGTTCATTGTCACGGTCGACGAGGGCGTGCCGCAGCAAACGGTGGCGGACCGCGTGGCGGCGGAGTTCCCCGGCTTGGGGCTCGACATAACCTTGAACGAGGACTACCGGCACTACATCCTCGAGATCACCAATCAGGCGTTCGCCACCACGAGGGTGCTACTGTTCATCGCCGTGCTGGTCGCCGCCCTGGCGGTGGCCAACACCCTGGGCATGAACCTCGTGAACCGCGGGCATGAGATAGCCGTGCTGCGCACCATTGGCCTCACCCGCAGCGGCGTGCGCACGCTCATAACCGCCGAGGGCATGGTGGTTACCATGCTGGGCGCCATCCTAGGCGTCGGCTTCGGCCTGCTGCTGGCGCGCATCATCACCGTTGGCGCAGCGGCGCTCACCGGCTTCCGCCTGGAACCGAGCGTGCCGTGGAACCTGGTGCTCATCGCGCTGGTGGCCTCCCCCCTAGTAGGCCTGCTGGCCGCCGTCTTCCCCGCCCGCCGCGCCGCGCGGGTGTCGCCCGCCCGCGCCCTGGCGGCCTGGAGTGAACATGTCTGAACCGAAGCTCGCTATCGAGGCGCTGGGCCTCGAGAAGACCTACCAGCTGGGTGAACTAACCATCCGCGCCCTCAGCGGCGTGGACCTGCGCGTTGCGAGCGGCGAGTTCGTGGCCGTCATGGGCCCGAGCGGCAGCGGCAAGAGCACCCTGCTTCACCTGATCGGCTTGCTCGACACGCCGGACAACGGCACCATCAGCGTAGGCGGCCGCGACACGGCCGGCCTCAGCGACGACGAGCTCACGGCGCTACGCCGCGACGAGCTCGGCTTCATCTTCCAGAACTTCGAGCTCATCCCTAACCTCAGCGCGCGCGAGAACATCCTCCTGCCCGCTGAGGTCTCCGGCCGCCTGGCCGAAGCCGAAGCCGAGCTGCCAGCACTGGCGCAGCAACTGGGCATAGCCGAACGGCTCGGCCACCGGCCGCGGCAGCTGAGCGGCGGCCAACGCCAACGCGTGGCGCTGGCCCGGGCGCTAGTGAACCACCCGGTGGTGGTCCTCGCGGACGAGCCCACCGGCAACCTCGATTCCAAGACCGGCAGCGAGGTCCTGAACCTCCTGCGCCGAGGCGTGAGCGACCTCGGCTGGACGGTGGTCATGGTCACGCACGATCCCGCCGCCGCGCTCACGGCCGACCGGGTCGTCTTCCTCCGCGACGGTCAGGTGGCCGGCGACGCCCTCACGACCGCGCCGGACGCACGTCAACGCATAGACGAGTTCCTGGCAAGCTAGGCAGATGTTCGCGGCGATCGGCACCCTCGTAGCCAAGTACCCCAGGTGGGTACTCGGGGCGTGGTTCGTGCTGGCGCTCGCCTCCCTGCCGTTCGGCATCCGCGTGGGCGAGGTGCTCACGGGCCAGCCCGCCGCTCCGGACACTGGCGACGCTAACGCCGTGAAACGCGTGCTGGCCGCCGAGTTCGCGCAGTCCGAGGAGGACATCCTCGTGGTCATCGCCTACGGTGGCCGGCTGCAGGCGGGCGACGCTGCCTACGACGAAGCCCTCGACGTGCTGATAGGGCGCCTCACCGACCTCGACGAGGTCACGTACGTGCGCGACCACCGCTCGGCCGCGGGCCTGGTGCTGCTCAACGAGGAGGACAACTTCTCGATCCTGCAGATAGGCCTAGACACGGACGGGCTGGCCGACGGTAAGTCCGTCACGGGGGCGGTGCGGGCGGTGCTGGCCACCGTACCGGAGCTGCGCTACGACCTATCGGGCGGCCCAGCCACCGTGATAGAGCTCGAGCAGGTGTCGGAACGCGACGCGCGCCGCGCCGAACTGTTCGGCCTGCCGATATCGCTCCTCATCCTGCTCATCGCTTTCGGCGCCCTGGTGGCGTCTGCTCTACCCCTCATCAGCGCGGTGACCACCATCTCCGTCTCGTCGGCGCTGCTCTTCTTCCTGGGGCAGCACTTCGAGTTCGCCGTGTTCACGGAGACCATCGTCACCATGCTCGGTCTGGCTACGGGAATCGACTACGCGCTCCTCATAGTCAACCGCTACCGGGAGGAACTCCGCGCCAACTTCGACCCGCGCGAGGCGGCCCGCGTGACCGCCATGACGGCCGGCAAGGCGGTGGCGTTCAGCGGCCTGACGGTGCTGGTGGCGCTGAGCGCGCTGCTGGTTCCGCCAGTGGTGTTCATCCGCTCCATCGGTCTAGGCGCCATGGTGGTGCTGCTTGTAAGCGTGCTGGTCGCCATAACGGCCGTGCCCGCCACGCTGGCGCTGCTGGGGCACCGCATCAACTGGCTCAAGGTCACCAAGCGCGAGCCGGGCCTCCGCAGCCGCGCCTTCTGGCGTGCGCGGGCGCACGAGATCATGCGGCGGCCATGGCTCTGGGCCATCACCGGCGTGAGCTTCTTACTGCTGCTTGCGCTGCCGGCCCTGCGCATGCAGGTAGCGGACCCGGGCGCCCGCGGCCTGTCGGAGGCTACGGAGGCGCGGCGCACGCTAACAGCGCTCGAGAGCTTAGGGCTGGAAGGCGTGCTCAACCCGTTCGACGTGCTCGTGGACTTCGGTAACGAGACCTTCTACCACCCGAGCAGGGTGCGGCAGGTGTCGCTACTGGCCCAGGAGCTGAGCGCGATAGAGGGCGTTTCCAGCGTCATGTCACCGTTCGCTCTCGAGGGCATCCCGCGGCTCTTCCTGTACCAGTACTACGCTTCGGCGGAGCTGGCGCTGAACAGCGAGGTGGAGCCGCTGGTGCGCGCCACCGTGAGCGATAACGGCCGTTACGTGCTCTTCCGCGTTTACCCGGACGGCACCGTCACCCCCGCGGTGGGCGCCGCGCTGCACGACCAGATCGCTGCCAGGATCGCCAGTGTGGGTCTCAGCGCGCGCATCGGTGGCACTTACGTGGAGGGCACCGAGTGGACGGCCGCGCTCTACGACTACTTCCCCCTCGCGCTAGCGCTGGTGGCGTTGGCAACAGCCGTATTGCTGGGTCTGGCCTTCAGGTCGCTCCTCATTCCCATCAAGGCCGTGATCCTGAACGTGCTCACCGTGGGCGCCTCGTTCGGGGTGCTGACGCTGGTCATGCAGGACGGTGTGTTGTCGAACCTGTTCGGGCTGCCGCCAGCGCTCGGTTACATAGACACTTCGGCGCCGCTCTTCATCTTCGCCATCGTGTTCGGCTTGAGCATGGACTACGAGGTGTTCATGGTGGCGCGCATACACGAGGGTCACGAGCGCGGGCTCTCCGACAAGGAAGCGGTCGCCACGGCGCTCTCCACCACGGGCGGGGTCATCACCAGCGCTGCGGCCATCATGATCACCATCTTCGTGGTGCTCATGTTCAGCCACGTGGAGCTGATCCGCACGCTGGGCTTAGGCCTGAGCGTAGCCGTGCTGCTGGACGCAACGTTGGTCCGCTTGGCGCTAGTGCCGTCGGTGATGGTGCTGGCCGGGCGGTGGAACTGGTGGCTGCCCGGCAAACCGCTGGGCCCGCCCCAGAACGACCTGAAGCGCCACGACCCCGCCTGAACCAGTCCAGCTAGACCTTGCGACCTGCTGGTTAGCTAATCGCAGCAGCGCACCGCATTGGCGCTCTGCGAATCAGCTCAGGGCATTGGCCGCATTGGCGATCAGCGCAGCACGCCGTCCAGTAGGCTCGTGGGCTGCAGCACCAGTGTGGCTATGCCGGGCGCCTCTAGGTTCCAGCCGCCGCTCATGGACACGGCCAGACCCGCCCCACCCGTGGACGCCGCCTGCACCTGCGCGGCCAGGGCCGCACCCAGCGCCAGCGGGTTGAACCTGAAGGTCAGGGAGACGTCGGAGCTGGCGCCGGCCGGTAGTTCCACAGCGCCGAGCGAGCCCGTGGCCGCGTCCGCGCCCGCCACCGCTAGGCGGAGCTCCGGCGCGCCCACCCGGAAGCCGATGAGGCCGGGGTTGGCGAGGCGAAGATCGAGGCTCACAGCTACGCTGCTCACGGACTCGAACCGCACGGAGCCGCCCAGCAGCTGCAACTGCGGCGCCTGCAGCCCGCTCGGGGCTGGCAACTCGCCCCTCACCAAGGTGAACTCGGGGAAGCGCTGAGGCGCGCCGAACACGTCTATGGTGACCGCCGCGTCGAGCCTGAATGGCGTCGCGGCCCCGCTGATGTAGGTGGCGATGGTGTCTAGCAGTGCAGGCGCGGCGCCTAACGGCACCTTGACGTCCAGGATGAGCGGCGCGGAGCCGCCAGCCGGCACGTCGATGCCGCCCCTGAACGTGGCAGTGGCGGCGCGTGCGTTACGCAGGAAGAGCGCGCCGTCGAGGCCTGCCAGCTTGACGCCTATGGCGTTCGGGTTCTTCACTTCAAGCGCCAGCCGGAACAGCGCCGCGCCCTCCCCCACCCCCGGCGGGTCTATGCGCACGAAACCCGACTGGCTGGCGTCTAAGCTGAAGGTGGGAACGGACAGGACGTTGGCGGTGGGCACGCAGGCGCCCAGCAGGGCGCCGAGTACGGCCAGGGTGATCAGTAGGGGCAGACGCCGGGCCATACGGTTCGGGGCGCCGCGGGTGAGAGCCTTGCTGTTCACGTACTCCTCCAGAATGCCGGGGCGGCCGGCCACCACAAATGTAAGTGATTCACGCCTTTGCGCCTGGTCAGGAACTTCGCAAGCGCCGCGCAACGAGGTCGGCGGTCCCGCCGCGTGAGTAGCGCGCAACGGGTGTGCGCGGCCCGCGTCCTAAGTGCGCGGCACACCTCTGCCCTGCCGGTATCATGACCGCATGGCAGAGCTGCTAACGCGCCGCGAGGGCGCCATCCTCATCCTCACGTTAGCGCGGCCGCACGTGCGCAACGCGCTAACCCGCACCCTGCGGCGCTCGCTGGCGACGGCGCTAACCGAGGCGGAAGCCGACGCCAGCGTTCGCGCTGTGGTGCTGACAGGCGAAGGCGACGCGTTCTGCGCCGGGCTGGACCTGGCCGAGCTGGAGGAGAGCCTCACCTACCCTAGCGAACGCCACCGGGCCGATTCGCGCGCGCTGGCCGACCTGTTCCTGCAGATGGTGCGCTTCCCCAAGCCCCTCATAGCGGCGGTGAACGGTCACGCCGTGGCGGGCGGTGCCGGCCTGGTGACCGCGTGCGACGTGGCGGTCATGGCGGAGGACGCCAAGATCGGCTACACGGAGGCGCGCATAGGTTTCGTGGCGGCGCTGGTCTCCGTACTGCTCGTGCGGCAGGTGGGCGAAAAGCACGCCCGCGACCTGCTGCTCAGCGCACGCCTCATACCTGCTGAGGAGGCCGCCCGTATGGGTCTGGTGAACAAGGTCTGCCCTCGGGAGGAGGTCCTGCCTCTGGCGCTGACGCGTGCGGAGCAGATGGTGGCCAACGCACCCTCATCGCTCAGGCTCACCAAGGAGCTCTTGGCAAGCGTGGGCACCATGCCCCTGGACGACGCCATGCGCTGGGCCGTGGACGTGAACGCCCTTGCGCGCACCGGTGACGAGCTGTCCGAGGGCGTGCGCGCCTTCCTCAGCAAGCGCGACCCTGAATGGACCACCAAGTGAGCACCCATGAACGACCCGAGAGCAACTCGTGAGCATTAAGGTCCTGCTGCTGTGTGGCGGCATGTCCGCCGAGCACGACGTGTCGTTAGCCTCCGCTCGTTCGGTGATGGAGGCGGCCGGCGGGCTGGAGGTAACGCCGCTCGTGATCGGCCGCGACGGTGCGCTGATAAGCGGCGCGGAGTCACGCGGCCTGCTGGGCCTACCCGCCGCCACCGATGCGGGGCCGGACGAGCTCGCTGCGGGCGGTGACCTGGACGCGGGCCCAGAGGAGGCGCCGGCGCGGCATAGCGCCCTGACGCTGGCGCGCGCCGTGGCGCAGGCGGACGTGGTCTTCCCCCTCCTGCACGGCCCGTTCGGGGAGGACGGCCGCGTGCAGGGCATGCTCGACATGTTGGGACTGCCTTACGTGGGCGCGGGCGTGTTCGGCAGCGCCGTGGCCATGGACAAGCTGGGAATGAAGGCGCTCTTCGCAGCGCACGACCTGGACCAGGTGCGTTACGTACCCGTGACCCGGCACCGCTGGCAACGGGACCCCGAAGGCGTGCACGCCGAGCTGGCGGACCTCGCCTACCCCCTGTTCGTGAAGCCCGCCAACCTCGGCTCCAGCATCGGCATCAGCCGCGTGGATGACCCCGCGCAGTTAGGGCCCGCCCTGGACCTAGCCTGCCAGCACGACCGCCGGGTTCTGGTTGAAGAGGGCGTGGTAGGCGCGCGCGAGCTGGAAGTCGGGGTTCTGGGCAACGACGCTCCCGAACTGAGCGTGGTCGGCGAGATCCGCTACGGCAGCGGCTTCTACGACTACGAAACCAAGTACACGGACGGCCACGCGGAGCTGCTGGTGCCGGCCGACGTGCCTGTCGAAGTTGTCAGGCGCCTGACCGACATGGCGCGCCGCGCCTTCCAGGCGGTGGACGCAGCGGGCATGGCGCGGGTGGATTTCTTCTACCGCGAGGACACCGGTCAGCTGCTCCTGAACGAGATCAACACCATCCCCGGTTTCACGCGCCACTCCATGTACCCCAAGCTGTGGCAGGCCACGGGTGTCTCCTACTCGCAGTTGATCAGGCGTTTGGTGGAGCTAGCGCTGGAACCCCGCTGACGTAGCCCTCACACTCGGTTGCTATACTCGGCGCCAGCGCCAAGCAACCGGAGGAGAGGCCAGCCGCTCACACCGCCGCCAACGCGAAGACCGCCGCGCACACCGCAACGGGTGCTGCCGATGGTGCGGTGCGGCCCGTCGATAACCTGACGGGTTCGCGGGTGCTGATCCTCAACGCCAGTTACGAGCCCCTCCACGTGTGCTCCGTCAAGCGCGCGGTGGGCCTGCTCATGCACGAGGTGGCCGACCGCGTGGAGGACACGGACCGCGTCCTGCGCTCGCCCAGCTCGGTCTTCCCCGTCCCAAGCGTCATCAAGCTGAAGCGCTTCGTGCGCGGGCCCATCCGCCAGCGGGTAGCCTTCAACCGCAAGAACGTCTTCCGGCGCGACGACCATCATTGCCAGTACTGCGCCCGGCACTTCTCCGACCTAACGCTCGATCACGTGCTGCCCCGCAGCCGCGGCGGGCCCACCTCGTGGGAGAACGTGGTGGCCTGCTGCAAAGCGTGCAACGCCAAGAAGCGGGACCGCACCCCCGAGGAGGCGCGCATGCGCTTACTGCGCCAGCCGTACGCGCCGCGCTTCATCTTCTCCAGCGCATACGGCGTCATGCCGGACATAGACCCCATCTGGGAGAAGTACCTGCCGGACCAGCGCAAACGCTGAGCCCCGTAGCGGGTACGCCCAGCATCGCGCGGCGCCACCAACCCGCGGGCTGGCGGCTACTTGCTGGTGAAGAGCCTGGTGAGCACCACGTTGATGACGCTAAGGATGAGAGCGCCCACAACGGCACCACCGAAGCCGCTGACCTGCAGGGGCGTGACGGCCGCCGCGATGAGCAGCGCCACCGCGTTGACCACCAGCAGGAAGAGCCCGAACGTTACGACGGTGAGCGGAAACGTGAGCAGTACGAGGATGGGCCGCACCACGGCGTTCACGAGGCCGATGACCGCCGCCGTTACGAGTAGCGGCATGAGCCCGTCCTGCGGCATGTGCAGACCGACGCCAAGCGCCACGGTCACGTAGAGCGCGAGCGTCATGAGGCCCCAACGGACGAGTAGGTTCATGCAGGGATTGTAAGCGAGAGCGGGTGGTCAGTCGGGGCGCTTGATGAGGAGCGGCACGCGCTCAAGCCGCTCGAAGCCCAGCGAGGCGAGAATGTCGATGAGCTTAGGATCGGTGTCGGGCAGGTCCGCGTGCACCGTGCCGAGGGGGCTGGCGCCCGACAGTTCGTGAAGCAGCGACAGGAGTAGGCGCCTGAGCATCTCGCTGTTATCCCGGAAGCGGGGCAGCACGCCGGCCCCGTCGAGCGTGAAGCGGGCGTCGAGCCCACGGCGGTCGCGGCTGCAGAAGGCGTAACCCACCGGGTCCTGATCCAAGGTCTCGCGCGCCAGGAACCAGTGATCGGGCGTGAACGGGCCACCCTTACGCTTGAGGTAAGCCCAGAAGGCGGCGTCGGCGCGGCGCTGCTCGGCGTCCTGGTAGACGCTGCGGAAGGCGTGCTCGTCCTCCTGCCGGTACGCTTCCAGCACCAGCGGCGTGCCCAGGGGCGGCACCTCGCTCAACTCGAAGCGCAGCTGCACGTGGCGCTCACGCACGAAGCCGAGCGGCGCCAGCAGCGCGGCCAGCTCCGAGCAACGCTCCTCACCAAGCAGGTGCAGCGGCACCAACGCCACCTCGTGCGGGTGCCGCTCGAGCAGGTTCGCCAGGAGTTCATACAGCGCGCTTGGCGAACCGTCATGCCACGCGCTGAAGAAAGTGAGG
>JBBAFX010000061.1:0-10612 GCA_041655195.1 Trueperaceae bacterium | reverse complement strand
GCTGCTTGGACTTCACTAGGTTCACTTCACCGGTCAGCATAGGTCATGCGTCGTCGGGGGCAGGTACCGCGTGTTCAGCCCTGTCCCAAGCGTGATCACCAGCGCGACCAACCGACAGCGATCGGCGGTCGTCCGCGGTCGTGCAGCTGCACCCGGTCTCAAGCCAGCTTCTGAGGCAATCGCCGATTGAGACCGTAGTCAAATAAGACTGTAGTCTTATAAGACCGTACTCTCAATACAAATTTGGCGCGAAACGCCATGGTTCTGGACGCTCCCCGCGTGGGCGTTGGGGATGACGTGCCTGAGGTGCGCGCTCATGCTGCGCCGGCCGCTGTGCGCGACCGACCCCGATGCCCAGTCAGCCTAGCCTCCACATCAGTCCATGCAAACCGTGACAGCCCGACCAGAATCTGGCATGAGTCGGGCGGAAATCAGCCTTACCAGCCGCGTGGGAGCGCCCTTGTAAGAGCTAAACTTGGATGCTAAGGTAGCATTTTAACAGAACAGGATCGGAGTACGGTATGGATCTACAAGGTCGGGTCCTGCTGACCCTCTTCGTGGTCTCCGCGGCTGTGGTGGCCATCTTCGTGCTCATCGCTGTGAGGTCGAGAGGACCCGCGCTTACTCAGGAGGCCGTGCAGGGCCCCGGTTACGCCGTGAGGCGCTGGTGGTTCTTCCTGCTGGCTGCCGTGCTGGCGCTGGCGTTCGGCGCCTCCCTACCGTTCTACCCCTACTCGAACGCACAAGCGGAGGGCGAAGCCGTGGAGTTCACGGTCATCGCCCAGCAGTTCTCCTTCCACAACCTGCCTGAAGAGGTGCCGGTGAACACGCCCGTCATCTTCAACGTCACCTCGTCCGACGTCACGCACGGCTTCGCTATATACGACCCCGCGGACAGGCTGGTGGGGCAGGTGCAGGCCATGCCCGAATACGACAACCAGCTGCGCGTGACCTTCACGGAGCGCGGCCGCTACACGGTGCGCTGCCTGGAGTACTGCGGCCTGGCGCACCACCTCATGGAAGGGGGCTTCGAGGTCAGATGACAGGTCAGGCGCAACCTACTGGAACGTTTGTCGAGGCTGCCAGCCTGACGGTGGAGGACGCCGCTGGCGTGGCCGCGGGCAGGCGGTTGATGAACCTCTTCCTCGCCACCGGCCTGGCGCTAGTGTTCGTGCTCATGCTCGTTGGCCTGCTCATGCGCCTCTCGCAGGCCGAGTGGCTGCCCCTCGACCCCGCCTGGTTCTACTCGCTCATGACCCTGCACGGGGCGGGCATGATCGCGGCGCTGGTGCTCTGCGGCATGGGCGGCGTGTGGTACCTCGTGCGCCGCGAGGCGCGCATGGACGTGCGCCTGGGTTACGCGGCCTACGGACTGCTCTTAGGCGGCGTGCTGCTCGTACTGGCCGCCACCGTGGTGGGCAAGTTCGCGGCGGCCTGGACCACGCTCTACCCGCTGCCGTTCGTGAACCCCACGTGGCCGTTCTGGTCCACGGGCGCGTTCTTCATCGGCCTCATGCTCATTACGGCCGGTTTCTCGGTGTGGTCGTTCCAGGTCCTCGAGGCGGTCATGCGCGCCTTCGGGGGCCTGGGCGGTGCGCTCGGCTTCGACCTGGTGTTCAACGCCAAGGCGTTCAAGGCGTCCGGCCGGCAGCCGCCACCCGCGCAGATCCTGCCCGCCACCGTCATAGCTATCGACGGGCTCATCATGGCCACCGCCAGCATGCTGCTTGGCGCCGCCATGCTGGTGCGCTGGCTCGACCCCTCCGTGGGCATAGACCCGCTGTGGGCCAAGAACCTCGGTTACTTCTTCGGCCACCTGCTGGCCAACTACATCATCTACATGCTGCTTGCCTTCGTGTACGTGGGCTTGCCGCGTTTCACGAACCGGAAGTGGAAGACCAACGCCCCGTTCGTGATCGGCTGGTGGGGCACCATGGTGTTCCTGCTGGCGGCGTACGCGCACCACCTCTACCTCGACTTCGCGCAACCGGTGGCTATGCAGGTGCTGGGTCACGTGGCCTCGTACCTCTCCGCCATCCCCGTTGCGGTCGTCACGGTGTACGGCGCCATCCTGCTCGTTTGGCGCTCCGGCATGCGCTGGACGCTCGGCTCGCTGTTCATGTACGTGGGCTTAGCGGGCTGGATCCTGGGCGGCGCCGGCGCCCTGCTGGACGCCACCGTGCAGTTCAACACGCTGCTGCATAACACCCTGTGGGTGCCCGGTCACTTCCACAGTTACCTGCTGGGCGGGTCGCTCTTCTTCGCGCTCGGCTGGGTCTTCCAGAGCCTCGAGGAGCGCACCACCGCCACCAGCAGCCGCAGCGTTAAGTGGCTGGTTGGCATCACCGTGTTCGGCGGAACAGCACTGTTCGTAGGGGCCTTCTACGTGGCGGGTGCAGCGGGCGTGCCGCGACGCTTCGCGCTGGCGCAGGACCCAAGCGCGAGCCTGGCTGGGGTGGGCTCCGTCGGGGCGGTGGTGCTCATCGCCGGGCTGGCAATCTGCCTGGTGGAGGGCCTGAGGCTCTGGCGCAGCGGACGCACGGCGCCCGTGACGGCCGGGGCGGCGCCGCTGCTGGCCGGCATGACCAACGTCGGCGAAGGGCAGGGAGGCTGAGAGATGCCAGAGACCATAGAACCGCGCGCGACCGTTAACGCCTTGCCCCGCGTCTACCTGCTGCTCGTACTCGGCGTCGTGGCGGTAGCGGTCGGGATCTTCGCCATCGGCTTGCCGGACCCGCACCTCAGCATACGGAACCACCACATCCAGCACGTGTTCTTCATCCTGGGCGGCGGCCTTTACGGTCTGGCCCTCGCCATGGGCCTCACCGCCAACAAGCCTGGCAAGGCGTGGCCGGGGCGCGGCGTATGGTTAGCGCCGGCTCTGCTGGCGTCGCTCGTGGTGATGGTAGCCATGTGGCCCTCCACCTACTCCGTCATCGAGGCCAACCCCACCCTGCACGCCCTGCAGCACGGCTTCTACATCGTGGCCTCCGCGGTGGCCACCTTCTGCGCGTACTACTTCGCCCGCAGCGCCGGCTGGATAGTGGGCGGCATGCAGGTCGTCATGGCGTGGGCGGCCGCGTTCGGTTTCGGCGTCAATCCGGGCCCCAGCCCGCTCATCGCGCAGGTGGCGGCCATGCCGGCCGTCGCCAGCGGCGGCAGTGGCGCTGCCGCCTACCAGAACTGCGTAGCGTGCCACATGGCCGACGGCGGCGGCATGCCGGGCGTGTTCCCGCCACTGGCAGGGCACGTGCCTGCGCTCCTGGCAGCCGATGGCGGTCAGGAGTACATGGTGCGCGTGGTGCTGTACGGCTTGCAGGGGCAGATAACCGCGGCCGGTTCGAGTTACGCGGGCGCCATGCCCGGCTGGGGGCACCTCAGCGACGACGACCTGGCCGCAGCGCTGAACCACGTCAGCAGCACGTGGGGCGAGCTACCCGCCACGGCGTCGGCGCCGTTCAGCGCCGCTGACGTACAAGCAGCGCGCGGTACGCAGCTAACGCCGCAGCAGGTTCACGAGTTGCGTGAGGGGCTCGGTCTGCCCTAATCGGCATCCCGCGCCATGTAGCGTTCGACGTGCTGTCCGAACTCTTTGAAGTCATCGAGTTGCTCTAACGTCACGCTCTTGAAGGACTCTAGCCTGCTAACAGCGGTGGCCAGATGATGAAGGCGCCGCTGTAGCAGTACGGGATCAAGCTCCAACCCGCTCATTCAGGCCCCTTGTTCGCAGTTGCGAAAATGGCGCTGGCCTGCTTGGCTTGCAATTCGCGTAATGGCTTTGTGTCCTCGTACTGCTGCAGCGCTCGTAGGGCGAACTCGGCCACGGCCGTGTTGCTGGTGGCATAAAGAACGCGGCCTTCTTGTGCAACCCGGTGAACCAGGAGCGGGGAGGCGTCGTTGAGTATCGCAACGTCGACGTCCGAGCGGCCTAGCAGATCCATCAGGTCGTTCGTGAAGCGCACAGCCCGAAGAGGCTCGCGCGGTGCGGCCCGCATCATGAGTACGCCGATGTCTACGTCGCTGCCGGCGCGGACGTGGCCGCGCGCCTGAGAGCCGAACAGGAAGGCGGCATCGACATGAGGCTGCTTACCGAAGTAGTCGGCCAAGGCTTCAAGCGATCCGGCGGTCAACATGCTGGCAGCGCCTCCTCACTCAACGTTACACGGTGTTAAGACGTAAGGCGGCAGCAGCGGACCACGAGGTGACCGGGATACCTACTTCCTGGGGTCCAGCGCGTCGCGTAGCGCGTCGCCCAGCAGGTTGAAGCCGAGCACCACCAGGATGATGGCCACGCCAGGGAAGGTGGCCACGTGCGGCGCCACCGCCAGGTACTCGCGCCCGCGCGCCAGCATGAGCCCCCACTCGGGTTGCGGCGGTTTGGCGCCTAAGCCCAGGAAGCCCAGGCCCGCCGCGAAGAGGATGGCTATAGCCATCTGCAGGCTCGACTGCACGATGAGCGGCGCCAGGGCGTTAGGGATGACGTGCTTGAAGAGCGTGCCCATGCGCCTGCGCCCAAGCGCGCCGGCGGCTTCCACGAACTCGCGATTGCGGATGCTTAGCACCGAGCCGCGGATGATACGCGCGTAGATGGGGATGGCGGCTATGCCCACGGCGATCATCAGGTTGGTTAACCCCGTCCCGAAGGTGGCCACCAGCACGATGGCCAGGAGGATGCCGGGGAACGCCAGCAAGGTGTCGACCACGCGCTGCACTGTCATGTCGACCCAGCCGCCCATGAACGCCGAGATGGCGCCGACCGGCGCCCCGATGCCGAGGCCTATGCCCACCGAGATGAGCCCGATGAACAGCGAGATCCACGCGCCGTGCACGAGGCGCGAGAAGATGTCGCGCCCCTGCTCATCGGTGCCCAGCAGGTAGTACTTAACGGGACCGTCCACGCCGAACAGGTGCAGGTCGGACTTGATGAGACCGAAGAGCCACGAGTACGAGGGACCACGCTGGAAGAGCTTCACGGGGTAGGCCACGCTGTCGTTCACTTCCACGCCGCGCGTGGGCGAGCGCTGTGCCGGGCTTACCCAGATGCCGGCCTGACCTTCGGGTCCACGCAGGCTCACGCCCGTGCCGGGCGGCAGGTAGGTGGTGCGCAGGTCCTGCGTCTGCGGCGAGTAAGGCGCTATGAACGGCGCGAACAACACCACCATCAGGAAGAGCGCGATGATGCTGATGCCGATGATGGCTAACGGGTTGCGGGCCAGCCGGCGACGCCAGCGGGGCGCCTTCCGGCGCTGCCGCTTGGCGGGGTTCTTGCGGTCCGTCTGGTCAGTCATAGCGAATCCTTGGGTCGATGAGGCCGTAGATGAGGTCCACCAGCAGGTTCACCACGATGAACGACACGGCGATGAGCAGCACCGTGCCCTGCACCACCGGGTAGTCACGCGAGAGCACCGAGGTGACGAGCATGCGCCCCACCCCAGGCCAGGTGAAGACCGTCTCGGTGATGACGGCGCCCGCCAGCAGCGAACCGAACTCGAGGCCGCCAACCGTGAGCACGGGCACCAGCGCGTTACGCAGAGCGTGCTTCAGCACGATCATGCGCGGCGTGCCGCCCTTAGCGCGCGCCGTGCGCACGTAATCCTGCCCGAGCACCTCGAGGAGCGCCGAGCGGGTCATGCGCGCGATGATGCCGGTGCTGGAGAGGCCGAGGGTGATGGCGGGCAGCACTAGGTGCGCGAACGTCCCTCGCCCAGCCACCGGGAAGATGGGCGTTTCCACCGCGAAGAACCTGATGGCCAGCAGCCCGAACCAGAAGGTGGGCATGCTGACGCCGATGAGCGCGAGGATCATGGCGAGCGCGTCGACCCACGTGTTGGACTTGAGCGCCGAGATGATGCCTAGGGCTACGCCCACAACGAGCGCGAAGAGGATGGAGGCCAGCGCCAGCTCGACCGTGTTGGGGAAGAACTCGCGGAGCTCTACCGTTACCGGCCGGCTGGTGCGCGTGGAGCGCCCCAAGTCGCCCTGGGCCACGCCCGTGATGAAGCGCTGGAACTGCACCGGCATGGAGTCGTTGAGGCCGAAGCGCTCGCGGATGCGCTCCACCGTGGCGGCGTCAGCGAACTCTCCCGCCAGTAGTTGAGCCGGGTCGCCGGGTGCGAGGCGCACCATCAGGAACACGATGATGAGCACGCCAAGGAGCGAGGGCAACGCCACCAGCAGGCGCCGGAGAGTGTACTGGATCAAAAGAAGTCCTTCGTTCTATTGGTTTTCAGAAAGATAGTTGGATTGTAAAGGATACCGCCTGCTCGTGGGCAGGTCTTCCGGCGGCTTGAGGACTCAGCACCTAAGCGGGTCTCGGGTGAGGCGGGAGTGGGGAGGCACTCCGAGAGGACTGCCTCCCCACCTTTCAACTACTTAGTCGAGGCTAGCGCCGTGAGCCAGCACGCGCTCGGTCGGGTGGATGATCAGACCGTTCACGTTGTCGCGCACGGCGACGAGCTGGGTCTCGCTGTGCAGGAACAGCCAGGCGGCGTCTTCCCAGATGAGGGTCATGGCCTCTTCGTAGGCGGCCAGGCGCTCGTCGGGGTTGGTGTTGGTGCGGGCGTCGTCGAGGAGCTCGTCGACGCGAGCGTTGGAGTAGGCGCCACGGTTGGAGCCCACGGGGCGCTGCTGAGCGGTGTGGAAGAGCGGGTAGAGGCCGTAGTCGGCGTCACCGGTGACGGTGCCCCAGCCTAGGAGGCCGATGGAGACGTCGCTCTCGCCCGGGATGGCGTTGACCTTCTCGAGGTAGGCGGACCACTCGAGGGTCTCGATGGTAGCGGTGATGCCCACATCGGCGAGCATGCCCTGCATGGCTTCCACGGTCTGGATGTCCTGCAGGTAGCGGCCGGAGGGCGTGTAGAGGGAGGTGGAGAAGCCGTCAGCGTAGCCGGCTTCGGCCAGCAGCTCGCGGGCGCGCTCGGGGTTGTAGTCGTAGTCGCCGACCGGGGTGTAACCGAAGATGCCCGGCGCGATGGGGGCGTCGGACGGGCGCACGGCGCCGCCCAGCACGAACTCGGCCAGCGACTCGTTGTCGATGGCGTAGTTGATGGCCTGGCGCACGCGCACGTCGTTGATGGGCTCGTGCGTGAAGTTCATGAACATGAAGATGGTGCGGAGGCTGGAGACGTTCTCCACGGTCACGCCGTCCACGGCGTTCAGGCGCGCGATGTCCTGCGGGGGCACACGCACGGCCACGTGGGCCTGGCCGCTCTCCACGAGGGCCATGCGGGTGGCGTTCTCGGGCACGGTCAGGAAGCGCACACCGCTCACGCCGGGCTGCTCGCCCCAGTAGCCGTCGTAACGCTCGAGCTCGATGGCGTCGTTACGCTGCCACGAGACGAACTTGAACGGGCCGGTGCCCACGGGGTTGGAGGCGAAGTCCTCGCCGTGCTGCTCGGCGGCGGCCGGCAGGATGATGGCGGTGGAGGAGTGGGTGAGGTGCGCCAGCAGCGGAGCGAACTGGTTAGCGAGGGTGAGCTCGAGGGTGTAGTCGCCGGTTACTTCAACGTTACTGATGGCGTCGAGCAGGAAGCGGAAGGTCCACGCGTTCTCGGGATCGAGGAAGCGGTCCATGCTGCCCTTGACGATCTCGGCCGTCAGCGGCGTGCCGTCGTGGAAGGTCACGCCTTCGCGGACGGTGAGGTTGAGGCCGAGGCCGCCATTGACGAACTCGAAGTCCGTGACGAGGTGCGGCACGATGTCGCCCTCGGGGGTGAGTTCGAAGAGCGTCTCGTAGAGGTGGCTGGTGACGGTGGCCGACGGGGAGTCGGTGGCGTCGTGCGGGTCGAGCGTTACGGCGTCGGTGCCCTGCGCGACGACGAGCACCTGGGCCAGCGCGAAGCTGCCGAGGAGCGCGGTTAGCGCGAGAGCGGCCAAGAGGCGGAGGAACGGCTTATGCATGCATTCTCCTTACTTCCGAATGGGTGGTACGAGAGCGAACATCTAGCAACAGCTGCCGATAGGTGTGGCTTTCTTCCGTTACTCGATGTTGTCTTGGTTTCGATACTAAAGTTGCCGGCGAGTTGCGTCAACAGTGATTCGGTCCCGGCTACTGTCTTAAGGGCTTTCATTAACGAACGCGCAACGCTGGTAAGGCCCGCTGGAGGCGGGCTTTCTGCGCATATTTGCAGCCTGAATCAGCCGCACCGTGCGGCGTAGTGCACCTTAGTGCGCACTAGTAGTGCTAGTATCAGCACTTACAACGAGTTCCTGTGAGCCCGGGTGCTAAGGTGTCCTGTTCTAGGGGTCTGTACCCCCTGAGCGGCCACAGAGGACCCTAGCGTGTTGTGCTGTGCTGCCTTGAGTAGGCCCAAGGCACCTTCTAAGCGCAGTGGAGGAGCAACCAAAGTGACAAGAGCCATCCTCGACCCAGGATTTAGCGTCAGCGACGCCGACGAGCTGTACTCCATCCGCTCGTGGTCGAACGGTTACTTCGGCATAGCCCCCGCGGGCGACCTGACCGTCAGCGCTCGCGGCCGCGTGCCCATAGCGGTGCGCGACATCGTGGACAGGCTCAGTAACGAGGGCCATCAACTGCCCATGGTGCTGCGCTTCCCGGACATCCTCGAGGACCGCATAGACAAGGTCAACGAAGCGTTCGCCGCCTCGATAGCCGAGGCCGGTTACTCGAACACCTACCAGGGCGTGTACCCCATCAAGGTCAACCAGCGCCGCGTGGTGGTGGAGACTATCGCCGCGTACGGCGCTAAGTGGCGCACTGGGCTGGAGGCCGGCAGCAAAGCCGAGTTGGCGCTCTGCCTCGCGCACGATACGCACGACGACGCGCTGCTCTGCTGCAATGGTTTCAAGGACGACGATTTCATACGGTTGGCGCTGTGGGGCCGCAAGCTGGGCCGCAAGGTGATCATCACCCTCGAGAAGGCCGGCGAGCTGGAGCGCGTGCTGCGCATCAGCAAGGAGATGGGCGTTCAGCCGCTCCTGGGCGTGCGTTTCAAGCTGCACGCGCGAGGTAGTGGGCAGTGGGAGGCCTCCGGCGGCGACGACGCCAAGTTCGGTCTCACCGCCTCCGAGCTCATCCACGTGGCCGAGCGCGTTAAGGCCGAGGGTATGGCCGACTCGCTCGTTCTGCTCCACTGCCACGTGGGCAGTCAGCTGACCGACATCCGCCGCATCCGCGCCGCCATCCGCGAAGCCGCGCAGGCGTACGTGGAGCTGGCCGAGATGGGCGTGGGCGTGAAGTACCTGGACGTGGGCGGCGGCCTGGCCGTGGATTACGACGGCAGCAAGACCACCTACTACGTGAGCGCCAACTACAACCTGCGCGAGTACGCCGACACGGTGGTGTACACCATCATGGAGGCGTGCAAGGAGTGGGAGGTGCCCGAGCCCATCATAGTCACGGAGTCCGGGCGCGCCCTGACCGCGCACCATTCGGTACTGGTGGTGCCGGTAGTGGACGCTATAGGGCCCATGCGCCGCCCCGTGGACCTGCCACCGTTGACGGAGGAGGAGCACGCGCTTGTGAAGGAGATGCGCGAGCTCGAGGTCGAGATCACGGTCAAGAACTACCGCGAGGTCTACAACGAGGCCGTGTCTAACAAGGAGACCATGCACTCGCTCTTCGACCTCGGCTACTTGAGCCTCCTAGAGCGCGGCCACATTGAGCAGGCGTACAACCGCATCCTGGCGCGCGTGGCGAAGGTAGTGGAGCAGCTCGATTACGTGCCGGAGGAGTTCGAACTCCTGCCGCGCATGCTGGCCGACCAGTACGTGGTCAACTTCTCGCTGTTCCAGAGCCTGCCCGACCACTGGGCCATCAACGCGCTCTTCCCCATAGTGCCGCTGCAGCGCCTGAACGAGCGCCCGCGGCGCAACGCCACGCTGGTCGACATCAGCTGCGACTCGGACGGCAAGATCGACAAGTTCATCGACCTGCGCGACGTGCGCACCGCGCTGCCCGTGCACGACCTGACGCCGGGCGAGCCTTACTACCTGGGCATCTTCCTTACTGGCGCTTACCAGGACGTGCTGGCCAACGCGCATAACCTCTTCGGCCGCGTGAACGAGGCGCACGTGCGCCTGACCGACGCAGGGCCCGAGGTGGAGCTGTACGTGGAGGGTCAGAAGGCGCGCCGAGTGATTCAGAACATGGGTTACCTCACCCCCGAACTGCACGAGGCCGTAGCGCAGCAGGCCGCCGAGGTGCAGGAGTCGGGCGGCATGACCGAGGCGGAAGTGGCGGAGTTCCTGGAGACCTACGACCGCGAGCTGGTGGGCTACACGTACCTGGAGGCGTTGTGACTCGCCAGATCGCGCCGGTCGCCGCGGGCTCGTCCGCCGTGGGCTCGCACGCTGCAGTGAAGCTGGAAGGAGCGCCGGCGTGAGCGGCGTCCGCGCGGAGCTGGAGACCGACTACCTGCTGGCCGACGGCCGCCGGCCCGTGGCGGGCGCCGTGCTGCTGCACCCAGACGGGCGCGTGCTCCTGCAGCACCGCGACGACAAGCCAGGCATAGAGTCGCCCGGCAAATGGTCGCTGTTCGGCGGTGGTCTGGACGAGGGCGAGGAGCCCGCCGAGGCCATGCTGCGCGAGATCGAGGAAGAGATAGGCTACCGGCCGCGCGCCTACCGCCCGCTGGTGGTGTTCAGCGGCTGG
>JBBAFX010000060.1:0-10768 GCA_041655195.1 Trueperaceae bacterium | reverse complement strand
AGCGAGCCGCCACGCGTCAGTGGCGGCTCGCTCTAGTTTGGGTTCGTAAGAGGCGGCCTACCCGTGCGGGTGGGCGTCCTTCGGCCAGGCGCGGATCAGGGCCTGAGGCGCTGCTCGTCGCGAGGGAAAGCGCGGGCGAAACGTACGTTGTGCACACCCATCAGCAGCGCCGTGAGGCGCTCGGCGCCTATAGCGAAGCCGCCGTGCGGCGGCATGCCGTGGCGGAACACCTGCAGGTAGTCCTCGAAATCGGCCGGGTCCATGCCGCGCTTGGTGAGCTCCTGGCGTAACACCGCCTCCTCGTGCACGCGCTGACCGCCGGAGGTTATCTCTACCCCCCGGAAGAGCAGGTCGAAACCGCGGGTCAGCCCACCCTCCTCAGGGTAGGTGTAGAACGGCCTGGCTGCCTGCGGGTAGTTGGTCACGAACACGAAGTCCGAGCCGTGCTCCTCCTTCGCCCAGCGGCCCACCAGGCGCTCGGCCTCCGGGTCCAGGTCCTTACCGCCGGTGGCGTGCCCGTAACGCTGCGCTACCAAGTCACGCGCCGCCAGCAAGCTTATGCGCGGGAAAGCGTCTGGCAGCAGCGGCGCTTCAGCCTTCAGCTCCGCTAGTTCGCGTGCGCAGCGCTCCTGGACGGCGGCGAACATGCTGCGCAGCAGGCCTTCCTCTAAGTCCATGACGTCGGCGTCGTTCTCGATGAAGCCGAACTCCACGTCCAAAGAGAGGTACTCGGCCAGGTGCCGGTGGGTGTGGCTCTTCTCGGCGCGGTAGACGGGCGCGGTCTCGTACACGCGTTCGAACACCCCGACCATGATCTGCTTGTAGAGCTGCGGAGACTGCGCCAGGTAGGCGCGCTTGCCGTAGTAATCGACCTCGAAGAGGTTGGCGCCGCCCTCGGCGCCGGCGCTAACGAGCTTGGGCGTGAAGATCTCTGTGAAGTCGAGCGCGTCCAGGTAGTTCCGGAACGCGCGCACTAGTTCGGCCTGCACCTTCAGAACGGCGCGCGTGCTGGGGCTCCGCACGCTCACGTGACGGTAAGCGAGCAGCGTGTCCGGGTTGGCGCCCCACTCCTCCTTGGAGAGCTCCACCGGGGGCGGGGTGGTGGCTTCCGCCAGTAGCTCAAGGCTCTTCACCTGCACCTCGTAACCGCCGGGGGCTTTCTTGTGCGCTACCACTGTGCCGGTCACGCGCACGGCGCTCTCGTGCAGGGGCACTACCAGGCCCTCGAGCACGCACTGCACTACGCCCGTGCGGTCGCGCAGCACCAGGAAGCTGATGCCGCCCAGGTCACGCCGAGTGAAGACCCAGCCGGTCAGGCTCACTAGCTGACCTTCGTGCGCCGCTAGGTCGCGCACCAGTACGCGCTGCGGCGCTTCGTTGCTGGCCCCTTTTCCGGTTCCTCCGGTGGCCGCCCCGCTACTCTGTGGACTGCCCGGTTCTGTCCCGCTTGCCGTCATCGCCTGCCTCCTTGGCCGGTCTCGCTGCTCATTTAGCTAAGCCGATCTTGGCTCCGTGCACCTGGCCCCCAGTCTCTCGGGCTGGCCTCAGGGGTCGCCGACCAACGGAAACCCCCCGAGGCTAACCTCGGGGGGTCGGTACAGTGAACCGTTACGACGCCTACGCCCCGAGGTGCCTCGTATCGGAATTATCGTCCGTTAGGGGGCGCGGGAAGTGCGTCATGCGCGTAAGGCTAGCAGGCTGGCGAGGGCGCGTCAACACTAGGCGCGGCTTAGCCCTGAGCCGCCAGGTAGGCGCGGATCAGCTCCAGGTGTTGTTGGTCTTTAGGGCGCCCGAGCCGCTCTTTCATAGCGATCACGTCGCTGATGGGAGCGCACGGTACGCCGTCCACGAGTTCCGCCCGGGCGATCACGCTAGCGGCGCTTTCGCCCAGCCAGCCGTCGTAGATCTCTACGTCGTCTGCCAGGCTCACGCGCTGGTCCGTTACCCCGCGGTCCAGCGTTGCGTTGCCGCTCCTCACTAGGTCTAGAGCGCCCTCCCAAGCGGCGCCGCGGGCCACCACGTCCAGGTCGCCAGCCTCTGCCAGCACGCCGCGCAGTGCCAGTGAGGCGGTGGAGTGAACCACGTAGTGTTCGGGGTCCAGGTCCAGCTCTTCAAGGCGGGCGAGGATGTCGGCGGCGCGCATGCCGGATTCTACGCCTTGGGTTCAGGGTCAAGCGGGGGCGCTCTCAGGGCGGTTCTTATTACCATGGCCGCGTGAGACAACTGACGGAAGCTGAGACGCAGGCCGTGGTGGCCTTGGCCATGGACCTGGCTCGCGAGGGGCAGGGTGACGAGTTACGTGAGTTCGTGGAACGTGGTCTGCCGGTCAACGTGCAGGACGACGAGGGCAACTCGCTACTGATGCTGGCCGCGTACCGCGGGCACCTAGCCGCCGTGCGCACCCTCATAGAGTTGGGCGCGGATGTGGACCTGCGTAACGGCCGTGACCAGACGCCTATCGCCGGCGCGCTCTTCAAGGGCGAGGACGACATCGTGCGTGAGCTCATTCGGGCCGGTGCCGACCTGGACGCGGGCACCCCCACCGCCCGGCAGGCGGCGGAGCTGTTCGGGCGCTCGGAGTTACTGACGGAATGATGTCAGTACGTTCAACTTCGTGCATTCTGTGCCCGGCGAGTTAGCGCGTTCATAACGAGCTAATAGGTAAGCGGCCCGAGTAACGCTACTCGGGCCGCTGGTCTGTAGACGCTGGAACGTTCCAGCTTATCGGTCAGCTGATGGGTACAGCTTATGGGCGTGCTTAGGCGGGCACGTTGTCGGGGTTCGGCTCCACGTCGGAGAGGCGGCCGGCCTGCAGCGCCTCGATGGCCTTGCGCACACCTTCACCGTAAGCGGGGTCGGCCTGGGTGCAGTTGTAGATGTGCCGCTCGATGGTGGCCTGGCTGGCGCCGTTGATGGCGCGCGCGGTGTTCTCGAAGAGCACCTGCTGCTGGGCTGGGCTCATGAGGCGGAAGAGGTCGCCGGGCTGCTCGTAGTAGTTGTCGTCGTCCGCGCGGTAGTCGTAGCGATCGGCGTTGCCGCCGATGGCCATGGGGGGCTCGGCGTACTGCGGCTGCGCCTCGTAGCGGCCGTAGCTGTTGGGGGTGATACCGGGCATGCTGCCCTGGTTGCCGTCGACCCGCATCTGGCCGTCGCGGTGGTAGGTGTTAACCACCTTGGCGCCGCGCGGCTGGTTGACGGGGATCTGGTGGTGGTTGATGCCCACGCGGTAGCGGGCGGCGTCGCCGTACGAGAAGAGGCGGCCCTGCAGCATGCGGTCAGGCGAGTAGCCGATGCCCGGCACCACGTTGCCGGGGGTGAAAGCCACCTGCTCGACGTCGGCGAAGTAGTTCTCAGGGTTGCGGTTAAGCTCGAACTCGCCGACCTCGATGAGCGGGTAATCCTTCTTGGACCACACCTTGGTGAGGTCGAACGGGTGGAAGCGGTACCCTTCCGCTTCGGCCTCGGGCATGACCTGGATGTAGAACGTCCACTTGGGGAAGTCGCCGCGCTCGATGGCCTCGTACAGGTCGCGCTGGGCGGACTCGCGGTCCTCGCCGTTGATGGCGGCCGCTTCGGCGTCGGTGAGGTTCTTGATGCCTTGCTGGGTGCGGAAGTGGAACTTGACCCAGAAGCGTTCGTTCTGCGCGTTGATGAACGAGTACGTGTGCGAACCGAAGCCGTGCATGTGGCGGTAGCCGTAGGGGATGCCGCGGTCGGACATGACGATGGTGACCTGGTGCAGCGCCTCGGGCAGGTTGGTCCAGAAGTCCCAGTTGTTCTCGGCGGAACGCAGGTTGGTGCGCGGGTCGCGCTTCACGGCGCGGTTCAGGTCGGGGAACTTGTGCGGGTCGCGGTGGAAGAACACGGGGGTGTTGTTGCCCACCATGTCCCAGTTGCCCTCTTCCGTGAAGAAACGCAGGGCGAAGCCTCGGATGTCGCGTTCGGCGTCGGCGGCGCCACGCTCACCGGCCACGGTGGAGAAGCGCGCAAACATCTCGGTCTGCTTGCCCACTTCGGAGAACACAGCCGCCTTGGAGTAACGGCTGATGTCCTTAGTGACGGTGAAGGTGCCCCAGGCGCCGGAACCCTTGGCGTGCATGCGGCGCTCGGGGATGACCTCGCGGTGGAAGTGCGCCAGCTTCTCGAGGAACCAGACGTCCTCGAGCAGCATGGGCCCACGCGGGCCGGCGGTCTTGGCGTTGTCGTTCTCGGGTACCGGGGCTCCGGCAGCGGTCGTCAGCGGTTTCTTGTTCGTGTCGGAAATGGTCATACTCCCTTGCTGTCTAGGTGCTTTGCGCGTGCTGTGGTTACGGCTTGTAACTGTTACGGCTTGTAACGGCGTTGGGCCAGGCGGCAGAGGCCTAGCATCTGTCTTGATTATGCCACCTAGGTACAGGGGCCAATGTCCCCCAAAGTCGGAACCATTACAACTTGTAGTTAGGGTGGGGCGCTGCCAGGGGGCGGGGCCGGGCTCAGTCCGGCCGGCGCTTGTCCAGGAGCTCCTGCAGCTGCCGCATGGCCTGGATGGCGCGCGGGAAGCCCACGAAGATCGCCGTATGTATGAGCGTCTCGCGCAGCTCCTGCTCGGTAGCGCCCACCAGCAGCGCGCCGCGCAGGTGGGTAACGAGTTCGCCTTCGGCCCCCAGGGCTGTGAGCACCGCCACGCTCACCAGTTCGCGGGTGCGCAGGTCTAGACCTGGCCGGGCGAACACCTCGTCGTAAACCACGCGCGTGACCAGGTCGGCCAGCGCCGGATCCGCGGCGGTGAGCGACGCCTCGATGCGCTGCGCTTGCGAACCCCAGATGGCTTCGCGGGGCGCCTGGGCGGCCGTGCCGTGCTCCACCAGCAGCGCCACCGCGCCGCTGTGGGCCTCGAGGAGTACGTCCGTATCCGTGCCCGGTTCACCCGTCACGGTGTTAGAGACCCCCAGGCCCGTGCCGAACGGCAGCGACCTGCGCTCCAGCGGGTAGGAGAGACCGGCGCCCGACACCACAGCGTCGGCGCCGAGCGGCAGCAGGCTGACGGTCACGCCGGCTGGCAGCGTGAAGCGACGGGGACGCCCGGCCGCCAGCACGTGCGCTTCGTGCTGGGCGCCGTGCAGCGACACGTGAACGGGGCCCCGCTCGGCGGTGCCCACCGCGTGACGCGCGGCTACGAACAGCGCCGCCAGCCCCTGATCGAGGCGGCTGCCGAAGGCGCCCAGTACCCGCACCACGCTGGCCCCGCGCTCGAGCGCTGCGGTGATGGCCAGTTCCAGATCGAGTTCGTCTTTCACCGTGGGGTGGGTCTGCCGCGGCACGTCTGGGTACGCCGCCAGCGCCGAAGCGCTGACGCTGTCCATGTCGCCCACCAGCAGGTCAGGGGTGAGCCGCAGGGTGCGCGCCAGCTCCAGGCCGCCGTCGGCGGCGATGACGATGCTTACGCCCTCAAGCAGGGGCGGCACTAGACGCGGCAGCGGGATCGTGCCCGCTGCGAGCACCAGGGCCGTTGCGCCGTCAACGCTAGCTTCCATGTCGTCCGGTCTCCTTTACGTGCTTGCCTTGCCGATTGTCTTGCTGGTCGCCATGCTGGTCGCCGTGCTGCTCGCCGGGCAGCTCGCGCCACGCTTCAGGCGGCGCTGCCAGCCGCAAGCGGAGCCCCGGCTGCGGGGTTCCAACCGCCGCCAGCTCTCGGTCGAAACCGCGCCACACCACGGTCACGCCCCAGGTTGGCACATCGAGGAGGAGGCGCCAACCGAGCCCGTCGCGCTGCGCTGCGGCGACCTGCGCGTCCACCGTCAGCGCCTCTCCGGCTTGGGTATGCATAGCCCGCGCGTCCACGCCCACATCGGCGGCGTCCTGCAGCGGTAACAGTTGCGCCAGGTCGGCGCGGAAGAGCGCCGCACCCACCGCGCCTGTCCGGCCGCTTGTCAGCACCCCTGCCGGCGCAGCGTCGAACACGTTCTCGTGGCCCAGGAAGCGGGCCGCCCAGCCGCTGACGGGGCGCTCGAGCAGCTCCTCGCCAGCGCCCACCTGCACGATGCGCCCGGCACGCATGAGAGCCACCCGGTCGGCGAGCGCGAACGCCTCGCTCTGGTCGTGGGTCACGTACAGGGCGCGCTTACCCAGCGCACCCAGCAGACGCGCTAACTCGCCCTTCAGCGCCTGGCGTAGCTGCTCGTCGAGGTTCGAGAGCGGCTCGTCCAGCAGCAGCATGCCCGGGTCGGGCGCCAACGCCCGCGCCAGTGCAACGCGCTGCTGCTGACCGCCCGACAGGCGGTCAACGCGCCGCGAACCCAAGCCTGCCAGCCCGACCAGCGCCAGCAGCTCAGTCACGCGCGCCGCGCGTTCGGCGGCGGGCACGCGGTCCTCCACCATCCCGAACGCCACGTTGCCGGCCACGTCTAGGTGGGGGAAGAGGGCGTACGTCTGGAACACCATTCCCACGTCGCGCCGCTGCGGCGGAACTGCGGTCACGTCCTGACCAGCCAGAAGCAGGCGCCCCGCGTCGGGCCGCTCCAGCCCGGCCACCAACCTAAGCAGTGTGCTCTTGCCGCAGCCGCTGGGGCCGAGCAGCGCTACCGTCTCGCCCGCACCCAGGGTGAGGGAAACGTTGTCCACGGCGGTCACCGCGCCGAAGCGCTTGGTGAGGCCCCGCAACTCAAGGCTCACGAGGGCACGCCCCGGCGGTTCGCGCCGGCGTGCGGCACGCTGATGCTCACTTAGAACTCGCTCCGTCCACGTCTCTGCAGGATAAGCATGACCAGCGCCGTTAGGAGCATGAGCACGGCCGCCAAGGCCAGCGCCTGCCCGTAGTTCACGGCGCCGGGTCGGCCGAGGCGGTCGTAGATGGCCACCGGTAAGGTGGCGTACTCGGGCCGCACCAGCAGCAGCGTGGCGCCGAACTCGCCCATAGAGATCGCGAAGGCGAAGGCTGCGGCCGTTAGTAGCGCGGTGCGCAGCAGCGGTAACTCGACCCGCCACAGCGTACGGGCGGGCCCGGCGCCCAGGAGCGCCGCGGCCTCCAGCTGCTGCCTAGGCATGGAGCGTAACGCCGGAAGCAGCGTGCGCGCCACGAACGGGAAGGCCAGCAGCGCGTGCGCTAGCGGGATGCCCCAGAAGGTGGTGACCAGCAGGGGGAAGGTGAGCAGGTAACCGAACGCTAGCGTGATGGGGCTGGTGGCCAGCGGCAGCAGGCTGGCTTGGTCCAGCACGCGCCAGCCGCCCCGCGCTACCGCGTAAGCGAACGCGAAGCCTACGAGCAGCGCCACGCCTGTGCTGAGCGTGGCGAACGTGAGCGAGTTGCCGAGCGCGCGCCACAGGCCGGGGAAGCTGAGGGTGGGCTGCACGCTAAGCAGGTTGGTGAAGTTGGCGAAGCTCGGGAACGCACCAGCGGGGCTGGTGAACGCTTGCACGAGTAGCGCGACCAAAGGCGCCAGGATGAGGCCGCCGGCGAGCAGCAGATCGGCGCCGATGAGCACCTTCGTGCCGGCCGTAGGCGCACGCTCCGCCGCGCCCGGCGCTACCGGCACCGCGAGGCGCTCCTGCAGCCTTGTGTAGAGCGAGGCCGCGCCAAGCACCAGCACCAGTTGCACCAGCACCAACACCGCAGCCGCGTCGAGCTGCAGCAGGCGCGCAGTGAGGTTGTAGATCTCGATCTCTAACGTGGCGAAGCGCGCGGCGGGCGCCAGGATGAGGATGACGCCGAAGCTGGTGAAGCAGAAGATGAACGTGAGGACCGCCGCGGCTAGGGTAGCGGGCATGGCCAGCGGCAGCGTCACGCGCCAGAGGGTGCGCCAGCGGCCCGCCCCCAGCGTGGCGGCGGCCTCCTCAAGCTGCGGCGCTACGCGCTCCAGGAAGCTAGCGACCAGCCTGGCCACCACGGCGAAGTTGTAGAACACGTGCGCGGCCAGCACGATGGCGAGGCTGTTACGCAGGTCCACCCCCAGCACGCCGCGCGGGCCGGCCAACGCCATGAAACCGATGCCGGCGACCACGGTGGGCATGACGAACGGAATGGTGAAGGCGGCCGTCAGCGCCCGCTTGCCCGGGAAACGGTACCGCGCGAACAGCAGCGCGGTGGGCAGCCCGAGCGCCACGGTGAGCAGGGTAGAGAGCAGCGCCTGCCCCAGCGTGAACCAGATGCGTCCCAGGTAGTAAGGGTCGCTCAGTGTGTTCCAGAGGGCCGCACCCGCGGGCTCGCCCTCGGGCGCCAGGCCACGCGCCAGGATCACGCCCAGCGGCACGAGCAGGAACGCTGCCAGGTAGAGCGTCGCCGCCCCGCCCGCCACATGCGCCAGCGGGTTAGGGAGCGCGGGTTTAGCAAGGCCGAATTTGGGACGATTCGGGTTGGGAGGGCCCGGGTTGTGGTCATCGGCGGCGTTGGAGCGGGCTCTTAAGCGCACCCGTACAGTTTAGGCCGCCGCGTCCGCGCCGCCGCTGGCAGGCGCCTGACGCTGCGAACACCTCGCTGAACTCGCCGTGAACGCCTTCGCGGGTAGTGCTCTTGACAGTCGTCCGCGCTGGCGCTAAAGTCACTGCGGTCATGACAGGCAACCTCATCCCCCACCTCGCTCGCCTGCGCCGCCGCGCGCACGCCGCGCCGTTCGGCGTGGTCGCAGCTGGGGAGAGGACTGTCTTCACGACGCACTGACCTGACAACGCTTTAGTAAGCGCAGCGACCGTGGAGAGCTCCCAAAGCGACCGCGGTCGCTTCTTCGTGCACGTCCGGCCGAAGCGGCGCCGCCCCGAGCAGCGAACCGAACAGAACCGAGACCCTTAACCGGGCCATGCGCCCCCGAGCACGGAACGAAGGTCGTGAGATGACCAGCACAACCGCCCCCCGGCGAACCAAACCCCGACGCAATAACCCAACCAGCGAGAGGCAGCTTGGCCTCTTCGGCATCCTCGTGCGTTACCTGGCCCCGCAGAAGTGGCTGGCGCTCCTCATGGCGCTGCTGTTGCTGGCCGCCACGGGCCTGCAGGTGCTCGTGCCTCAGCTCTTGCGCCGCTTCATAGACGGCGCCATGGCCGCCATGCCCACGGGAACGCTCGTGAACATCGCGCTGCTTTTCATCGGCGTGGCGCTGGCCACGCAGGTGCTCAACGCCGCGGCCACCTACGTGGCGGCGTCCGTGGGCTGGACGGCCACCAACCTCCTGCGGCAGGACCTGACCCGCCACACGCTGGGGCTCGACATGAGCTTCCACAACGCGCGCACCTCCGGCGAGATGATCGAGCGCATAGACGGCGACATCACGAGCCTCTCCAACTTCCTGTCGGTGTTCACGGTGCGGGTGGTGGGCGGCATCCTGCTGGTGGTAGGCATCCTCGTGGCCCTATGGCTGGAGAACCCGCTCATTGGCGCCGCGCTGACCGCCTTCGCGCTGGTGGAGCTGGTGGTGCTCAGCTTCACCCGTAAAGCCGGCGTCCCCGCCTCCAACCTGGAGCGCGAGGCTAACGCCAAGCTGTTCGGTTTCATCGAGGAGCGCCTGCAGGGCCTCGACGACCTGCGCGGCAACGGCGCGGGTGCGTACACCATGCACCGCTTCGGCAGCGTCATGCGCACGGCCTACCACGACACGCGCCGCGCCTGGATGCTGCGCAGCGTGGTGTGGCTGAGCAGTTACGGCCTGTTCGTGGTGGGCATGGCGGTCACCGTGGGCACCTCCATCTACCTGGTCGGCGCCGGCGCCATCACCGTGGGCGCCGCCTACATGACCTTCCAGTACCTGCTCATGTTGCACGAGCCCATCGAGCAGATCACGCAGCAGCTTCAGGAGCTGCAGAAGGCGGCGGCCGGCATGGCGCGGGTGGGCGAACTGTTCGCCACCCAGCCCGCGCTGCCACCGGGCGGCTCCAGCCGACTGCCGGACGGCGCCCTGGGCGTGAGTTTCGAGGCCGTGAGCTTCCATTACCTGGACGTCGACGAAACGCAGCTCACCCTGAAAGGCGTGAACTTCGAGCTGGCGCCGGGCGAACGCCTGGGCCTGCTGGGGCGAACGGGTTCGGGCAAAACTACCCTCACTCGGCTGCTGTTCCGGCTGTACGACCCCACGTACGGTGCCGTGAAGCTGTCCGGCGTGGACGCCCGCCACGTTGAGCTGGAGCACCTGCGGTCGCGTATCGGGCTCGTGACGCAGGACGTGCAGCTCTTCCGCGGCACGGTGCGCGACAACCTCACGTTCTTCGACGCCAGCGTGCCCGACACGCGGATAGAAGAGGTGGTGCAGGAGATGGGCCTGGGCGCCTGGCTGGCCCGTCAACCCGAGGGGCTTGACACCATCATCGACTCGGGCGGCCGCAACCTCTCAGCCGGTGAGGCGCAGCTCGTGGCCTTCGCGCGGGTGTTCTTGAAAGACCCCGGGCTGGTCGTGCTCGACGAACCTTCATCGCGCCTGGACCCGGCCAGCGAGCGCCTGCTGGAGGTGGCGGTGGAGCGGCTGCTGAAGGGGCGCACCGCCATCATCATCGCGCACCGCCTGGAGACCGTGGAGCGCGTTGACCGGATCCTCGTTATGGGTGGCGGCAAGGTGGTGGAGAGCGGCTCCAGGGCTGCCCTGGCCGCTGAGCCCGACTCCCGCTACGCCCGCCTGCGCCGCGCTGCGCTGGCTCTCGACCTGAACGTGACCGCCGGGCAGACGCCGGCCGGTCTTGAGAACGCAGCCGACATCCTGGAGGAACTAGCATGACCTTCAGCACCAACCCACTGACCCTCACGCTGAAGCTGGTGCGGCAGCGCAACTCGCTCTTCATCATCACCAGCGTCTACTTCCTCATCATCCACGCG
>JBBAFX010000059.1:0-10922 GCA_041655195.1 Trueperaceae bacterium | reverse complement strand
GGTTGAGGAGCGCCAACCGCGCCCGTTCACCGCCGGATAGGTCAGAGACTTTTTTGAACTGCGCGTCGTACGGGAACAGGAAGCGGCCGAGCGCGTTGTGGGCCTCCACGTCGCCCATGCGCTGCAGCAGTTCCTCGAAGAGCGTATTCTCGCCGTCCACACCGCGAAGTTCCTGGTCGTAATACCCGAGCCGCACGCGGGCGCCGGTGCGCACCTGAGCGCGGGCGTCGTCCGACGGCAGCTGCCCTACGATCATCTTGAGCAGCGTGCTCTTCCCCATGCCGTTGCGCCCTACAAGGCCGACCCGGTCACCCTGCCGCAGTTCGAACGACACGTCCTTGAAGAGGGTGCGACCACCGAACGATTTGCTCAGGTGCTCGCCGGTGAGCACGATGGAGCCGCTCTCGTCCGCGTCGAAATCGAAGCGAGTCACGCGCTCACCGTGCTCCACTTCGTCGACCATCTCGGCCTCGTACCGGTCCACGCGCTTCTGCATGGCTTTAGCGCGCCGGTGGAGTTTCTCGTTCTGACCCGCCCACTGCTTCATGCGGTCGGTGGCGGCCTGTAAGCGGCCGCGTTCCTTGACCTGGTCCGCGCGCTGCTGCGCCTGCAGGCGCTCAGCTTCGGCGCGAGCGGCGCGGTAGGCGCTGGGGTTACCGGGCCCGTGACGCAGCTTGCCCCGGCTGACCTCGGCGGTGCGGCTGGCGGCGCCGTCCAGGAACGCGCGGTCGTGCGACACGATCAGCGCCGCGCCGGGGTAACGGCCGAGGTGGCCCTCGAGCCAGGTGCGCATCTCGATATCGAGGTGGTTGGTGGGTTCGTCCAGCAGTAGCACGTCCGGCTGCGCCATGAGTAGCTGCGCAAGGCCGAGGCGGGTGCGCTCACCGCCGGAGAGTTGTTTGACTGGCTGAAGGTGCCTGTCGGCGAAACCTAGTGCGCTGAGCACGGCGTCGCGGCGCGCCCGGCGGGCGTAACCGCCGCGCCGTTCGAAGGTGGCGTGCAGGTGCTCCCACCTCTTGAAACGCTCTGGATCGTCTAGCCCGGCGGCTTCCAGTTGCTGGAGGCGCTCCTCCAGGGCGTCTAGCTCGGCGAAGGCGCGTGCGGCCACGTCGACGACGGTGGTGCCCTCGTCGAACTGCGGGTCCTGTTCGAGGTGGGCGAGGGTTACGTCCTCCGCCTTGAACACGCGGCCGGCGTCGGGCTCCTCGAGTCCCGCCAGGAGCTTCAGGATGGTGGTTTTGCCGGAGCCGTTACGGCCGATCAGAGCCACGCGGTCGCCATCGCGGAGCTCTAGGGTGGCGTCTTGAAGCACCACTTGCTCCCCGTAGACCTTCTCAGCGGCGTGTAAGGCGGCCAGTAGCATGGGCTCAAGTCTAACCACCGGCGGCTTTCGCCGAGCAGTTAGCGGCTTTAGCCGAGCAGTTAGAGCAAGGGCCGGGGCGTAAGGCCCCGGCCGGTGTTCTCTTTCTGTTGCCTACCCGCGGGTAGCTTCGCGTTCGCGCCCCTGTGGGACGTTCACGCGCTTACGCGTAGCGCAGGTTGAGTTCGCTCTCCATGTCGAAAGCGTGGAGCTTGTCGAGGCGGGTGAGGAACTCGATGTCGTCGCCAGCGCGCACATCGGCGTGGGCGTCCACGCGGGCCACGATGGTCTGGTCGCCGCCGACGGTGGCGATAACGTGGGTCTCGGCGCCGAGCGGCTCCACGACTTCTACGGTGGCGCGGATGACGTTGTTACCTTCGGGGATGTCGGTGAAGCCTTTGAGGTCGATGTCTTCGGGGCGGATGCCAACGTAGACCTTCTTGCCGTTATGGCCGGCGAGTTTGCCGAGGAGGTCGTCGTTGGGCTTGAGGTCGAACTGCGGGCTGCGGAGGTGCCCGTCTTGCACGGTGCCGACCATGAAGTTCATGGCGGGCGAGCCGATGAAGCCGGCCACGAACTTGTTGACGGGCTTGTCGTAGAGGTTGATGGGGCTGTCGACCTGCTGGATGAAGCCGTCTTTCATGACCACGATGCGGGTGCCCATGGTCATGGCTTCGACCTGGTCGTGCGTGACGTAAACGGTGGTAACGCCCAGGCGCTGGTGCAGTTTCGTGATGCTGGCGCGCATCTCGACACGCAGTTTGGCGTCGAGGTTGGAGAGCGGTTCGTCCATGAGGAACACCTTGGGCTCGCGGACGATGGCGCGGCCGAGAGCCACGCGTTGGCGTTGACCGCCGGAGAGCTCGCGAGGGCGGCGCTCGAGCAGGTGCTCGATCTGCAGCACGCCGGCGGCTTCGCGGACGCGCTTGTCGATCTCGGGCTTGGGGGTGTGACGCAGCCGCAGGCCGAACGACATGTTCTGGTACACGTTCATGTGCGGGTACAGCGCGTAGTTCTGGAAGACCATGGCGATGTCGCGGTCCTTGGGCGGCACATCGTTAACGATGCGGTCGCCTATGCGGATCGTGCCGTCGCTTATCTCTTCCAGTCCCGCGATCATGCGCAGGGTGGTGGTCTTTCCGCATCCGGATGGACCGACGAAAACCATGAACTCCTCGTCCTTGATGTGGAGCGAGAAGTCGCTTACCGCGGTCACGTTGCCGAACCGCTTGTAAACGTTCTCCAGGATTACTTCTGCCACTAGTTGGGCCCTCCTAAGGCACGGTGGGGTGGGGCTTCCTTATCGGTTGAGAATATCACAGGCCCGTAATCAGGCCGTCAGGAGCTAAAGTCCCGCGTTCCTCGCGCGTTGGCGGGCTGGCTGGCGCCAGTGCGTTGACATGGAACGTCACACGTATCGAGGGGCCTCGTACGTGCGGGGCGCCCTGGCGGGTCCGGGTGCGGGCAAGCCGGTTCCGCTTGCGAACGCTCTAATCAGAGGTTCGTACCGGTACAGTCGGTAGCGAGCGAAGCCGGTTAGTTCCCTTGCGATGCCCATCTCTTCTAGGATTGCCAGTGCCTTGTAGACGGGCGTTTTGGTGATGCCAGAGTTGGCTACGAGTCGCTTCGGCGTGGTCACGAGGTCACCGGCCAACGTTGTGAACACGGCCGCAACGCTGGGCTTGGACCGCTTCAGGTCTGCGATTAGTGCCATGTGTTCCGCCCGCAGCGTCGTCACCCGACTGATGAGCGCTGCGCTCCGCTCGGCTGCGTTGAGGATCCACCAGCTGAAGAAGTGGGTCCAGTTCTCCCAGTTGCCTTCGTATAGGACGAGGTCGAGGGCCTGCAGGTAGTCGAGCCTGTACCGAACCAGCGGTTCACTTAGTTGGAACGCTGGTCTGCTTGTGAGCGCGAGTGAGCGGAGTAGCAGGCCCGTGAAATGCAGGTTAGTGCGGCACGCATCGTCGGCGAACGGGTAAACGAGCTCGATCTGAGCGTGTGCAATCGCAGCTTTTGTAAGTGCCTGATTGCCAGAGCCTGGGCCCCTATCCGCGAGAAAGTCATCAAGGTTCCTCATGAGTGCCGGCACACGCGCCGGCGGCGAGCGCAGGTTCGGCCAGTTCGTTCTGCGCAGATTGCCTGTCCACAATAGTGTGTGACGGTAGGCGCCGGGCCGGCCGAGGTGGCTGGAGACTCCGTACTTATTGCGGCGTGGTTCACCAGTGAGGGTGAGATGGAGTTCCCTCATCAGAGCACTGTCGACCGCGCCCGTTGTCTTCAAGCGTGCCAGGCCGCGCTCGTGTGCTGAGATGGCACGGCGCGCCGTGGCGACCCTCTGTTCGGGCACGCCGGGAGGTGGATAACCAGCTTCGTACATGATCAGGTCCTCTAGCGAGAGCGGGAGCTTAGCCACAGACATCGCCATCAGCGCTTCGCGCCACACGAACAGCTCTTGTAGGCGTGGTGGCAGTCGGCCGACGGAGTTGACCAAGCCGCTGAGCCTGCCTAATGCAAGCATTGCCTGATCCAGTCCGGCGGCTTGGTCTGTGGTCAGGCTGAGTGGCGGTTTTGGGTGGAGAGGCCACGGGACCACCGAATCGACGTCACTGCCCGAGTATGGAAAGGTAACCCGCCTACCTGGCGTGCCTCGCTTCACCTGTTCTCCTCCTACCAAGGAACGTAGACGGAGGGTAGGCCACACTGCGTAAAGTCGTGCTCGCTAAGCCGGTACGAACCGGGATGGAGTGGGTTCAGGCCCACCGTGGCCTTCAACAGCCACCCATGTACTGGATCGGAACCTGCCCTTGCGGGGCCGGATCACCGGATTGGGGAGCGTGGCATATGTCCTCGCTGGAACCCTACGGTTTTTCAGGATCACAGTCCTCGATAACCCATTAGCCTCGACTGTGAATCGCAAAATCGCTAGGGTTCCGCAACAGTACTCCCGTAGCGCCCGACAGGTGTCCCGGGATCATGTCGAGGAGTCTCGCAGACTTTCGCGGAACCTCGCGGCACATCGAATGAAACTGGAACCGCTCCCCGAGAACTCCAGGGAGCGGACCCGAACTGTGGTGGAGGCGGCGGGAGTCGAACCCGCGTCCGAAACCGCCTCAGAAGGGCTTCTACGCGTGTAGCCGTCGATTAGTTTTCGTCGCTAACCTGGCTCGTCGGCCGGCCTGGTTATCGCTTAGACGTCATTAGTCTCGCCTTGAGGTCAACGCCCGAACCCTACGGCCAGCCCACTTTAGGACGTTCGATCCGGCGAGCCATGGGCGGGGCTTCCGGGGAACGCTAACTGCGATTAAGCAGCCAGAGCGTAGTTGTTGTTGCCAGTTAAGGCGTTCGCAGTTTGTTAACGCGGCCAACTGCACCCGCGACGCGCGGCCTCTCCCTTGGACCGGTACCGTCGAAACCGTGTCGCCCCCAGGAGAACCCAACCAGGCACACCCAACCAGGTGAACCCCACCCAACCCACTACGCTACGAGCCGGGCACCCGCAAGTTTAGCAGACCAGAGCGCTATATACTGAAGCCCATGGCACTTGCCGTCAATATGCAAGGCATCACCAAACGCTTCCCGTTGGTGCTCGCCAACGACAACGTTGACTTCGAGGTCAAATGGGGCGAAGTACACGCCCTCATCGGCGAGAACGGCGCCGGCAAGAGCACCCTCATGAAGATCCTCTACGGCATGCAACAGCCAGACGAGGGCACCATCGAAGTCGACGGCAAACCCGTCACCATCCACTCAGCGCGCGACGCCATAGACCTCGGCATCGGCATGGTGCACCAACACTTCATGCTCGTCGAGCCCCTCAGCGTCGCCGAGAACCTCGTACTCGGCTCCGAACCACGCAAAGGGCCCCTCCTCGACTACGGCACCGCCCGCAAACGCACCCGCCAACTCATCAACGAGTTCGGGTTCGAAATCGAAGCCGACACCCGCATCGATGACCTCCCCGTCGGCCTCCAACAACAAGTCGAGATCCTCAAAGCCCTCTACCGCGAAGCGCGCGTGCTCATCATGGACGAACCCACCGCCGTGCTCACCCCGCAAGAGACCGTGGGCCTCTTTCGCTTCCTGCGCGAGTTCGCTGCCAAAGGCAACGCCGCCATCTTCATCTCCCACAAACTCGACGAAGTCATGGAGATCTGCGACCGCATGAGCGTCATGCGCGACGGGCAGATGATCGGCACCGTCACCCGCGAGGAAACCGACCAACGCAAACTCGCCAACATGATGGTCGGCCGCGACGTGCTCCTACGCGTCGACAAGAAACCCGCCACCCCCAGCGAAGGCGCCCTGGAAGTCAAGAACCTCAAACTCAAACACCCCATCAAGCCGTGGGACATCATCGACGACGTGACCTTCACGCTCCGCAAAGGCGAGATACTAGGCATCGCCGGGATCGAAGGTAACGGCCAATCCGAACTCGTGGAGGTCATCACGGGCCTCCGGCCGGCCGACTCCGGCACCGTGCTCATAGACGGCCACGACCACGTGGAACTTAAACACAACGTCAGCACCGGCCTCAACGACGTTACTCACGCCACCGCTCGCTACCGCCGCGAGCTAGGCCTCAGCCACGTACCCGAAGACCGCAACGGCCGCGGGCTCGTAACGCCCTACACCGCCGCCATGAACTCCATCCTCGGCGACCACTACCACCCGCCGTACGCCACCCGCTTCGGCCTCCTCGACGAATCCGCCATCGAGGACCACGCCACGCGCCTCATCAAGGACTACGACGTGAGGCCCACCGACCCCAACATCACCGTCTCGCACTACTCCGGCGGTAACGCGCAGAAACTCATCGTGGCGCGCGAACTGGAACGCCAACCCAGCGTGCTGGTCATGGCGCAACCCACCCGCGGGGTCGACATCGGCGCCATCGAGTTCATCCACCGCCAAATCGTCGACGCGCGTGACTCCGGCATACCCGTACTGCTCGTCTCCGCGGACCTGAACGAGATCCTCTCCCTCTCAGACCGCATCATCGTCATGTTCCAAGGCCGCATCATGGGCGAACTCAGCCAAGCCGAAGCCACCCCCGAGAAACTCGGCCTGCTCATGGCCGGCTCCACCGACGATAAGGCCGCACCAGCCGCGTAACGAAACGCGCCCCAAACGCCGCTGCGCCCCCGCGGGCAATCACCGCGCCCGCAGCGTAAAGAACCCTTAACGCGTGGTCCCTGCTGACAGACCGCTGACAGTCACGAATTACATTCCGGACAGGTAACCCCCGTCCGGCGCGAACGTGTCGGCGACCCAAGAAGGGAACACTCATGAAGAAGAACGTGCTCAAGCTAGCCCTCGCCGCCGTCCTCGCGTTCGGCTCCGGCGGCGCCGCGCAGCAGGACGTCGACATCACCGGCGCTGGCGCCTCCTTCCCCGCACCCCTCATCGCCACCTGGGCGGACCTCTACCGCGACGCCACCAACGGCGCCGTCATCGTCAACTACCAATCCATCGGCTCCGGCGGCGGCATCCGCAACTTCATCGACCAAACCGTGCACTTCGGCGCCACCGAAGCCTTCCTCAACGAACAACAACTCGCGGACGCCCGCGCCGGCACCGGCGGCGAGGCTTACAACCTCCCCGTAACCCTCGCCGACGTAGTCATCACCTTCAACGTCCCGGGCCTCGAAACCGGCCTCATCTTCGACGGCGACGTCCTCGCCGGCATCTTCTCCGGAGAGATCCTCAGCTGGAGCGACCCCGCCCTCCAAGCCCTCAACCCAGGCGTAGCGCTGCCCAACATGCTCATCAACGTGGTTCACCGCGCTGACGGCTCCGGCACCACCAACATCTTCACCAGCTACCTCTCCAGCGTCTCCGAAAGCTGGGCCACCAACATCGGCGCCGGTACCGCCGTCGAATGGCCCACGGGCGTCGGTGCCAGCGGTAACGAAGGCGTCGCCGGCCTCATAGCCAACACCCCCGGCACCATCGGCTACAACAGCCTCGTCTACGCCACCCTCAACGACATCAGCTACGGCTACGTCGTGAACTCCAGCGGCAACGTCATCGAGCCCAGCCTCACCGCCACCTCCGCCGCCGGCGACGTGCCCCTCCCCGAAGACACCCGCGTGCTCATCGTCAACACCGAGCACCCCGAGGGCTACCCCATCTCCGGCTTCGCGTGGGCTCTCTTCTACGAGAACGCCTCCGCCAACCAGGCCTTCACCAGCCGCGCTCAAGCCGAAGAAACCGTCCGCTTCCTCGTCTGGGCCATGACCACCGGCCAGACCTACAGCGAGTTCCTCGACTTCGCCCGCCTGCCGCAAGCCGCCGTGGACCTCAACCTCCAGCGCCTCGCTCAAGTGAAGTGGGACGGCGAGAACATCGGCCAAGCCATAGTCGACGAAGTTCGCTGAACTTTCGCTAAACTCTAGACAGCGTTAGATCTCGGCGCGGTGGCCAGAGCCGGCAACAAGGCTCAGGCCACCGCCCGGACATGTAAGGAGCCGGACTTGCGACTCACAACCCGCACAGGCGGCCGGATCGGCGACAAGGCCTTCCTGACGATCCTTACGATCTTCGGCCTCTCCGTCGTAGCCATAGCCGTGCTCATGGCGTGGACGCTCGGGCGCGACGCCACCGAACCCATCCAGCGCTTCGGCTTCTTCGGCTTCCTCACCGGCACGCGCTGGGACCCGGTCAGCGGCAACTTCGGCGCCTGGCCGTTCGTGCTCGGCACCCTAGTCACCTCCGTCGCCGCGCTCGCCTTATCTTTCCTGCCCGCCCTCGGGCTGGCCATATTAAGCGCCGAGTACGCACCCAAATGGATAGCCACCATCGTTGATTACATAGTCGACCTGCTAGCAGCCATACCCAGCGTGGTGCTCGGCATCTGGGGCATCCTCGTACTGGCCCCCACCCTCCGCGACAACGTCTACAGACCCATATACGAATGGGCAGCCACCAACGCCCCCAGCCAGGTCGGCTGGCTCGGAAACCCCACCGGTTACGGCCTGGTTACCGCCACCCTCGTGCTGGCCCTCATGATCGTGCCGTATACCACCGCCTTAGCCCGCGACGCCATACGCCTAGTACCCAGCGAACAGCGCGAAGCAGCCTGGGGCCTAGGCGCCACGCGCTGGGAGGTGCTGCGCATGGCGGTGCTGCCGTACGCGCGGGGCGGCATAGCCGCCGGCGCCGTGCTCTCCTTCGGCCGCGCTCTGGGCGAGACCATGGCCGTGGCCATGCTCATCGGTAACTCCTCGCGCCTGCCCCTCACCCTGTTCGGGCCCGCGTCCTCCATGCCTTCCGTGATTGTGAACGAGTTCCGCGAAGCCGTGGACGCCCTGCACCTCAGCAGCCTAATGGCTATAGGCTTCTACCTCTTCATCATCTCTCTGGTGGTCAACTTAGGCGCGGCCTGGATCCAGCGGCGCCTGGTGCCCGGGAACGCGGGCCTCTGATGAACCTCAAGCGCCGCTACATGCGCGACCGCCTCATGCTCATACTGATCGTGCTCGCCAGCCTGGTGGTGCTAACCCCACTGCTCATCGTGCTCTGGTACGTGGCCAGCCAAGGCATCAGCGCGCTCAACATCGACTTCTTCACCAAAGACCTGGGCTCCCCCACCCGCGCTCAGTTCGGGCAGGCCACTGGGCTAGCGCAGGCAATAGCCGGCACGTTCGTTATTGACATGACGGCTCTGCTCATGGCCGTGCCCGTGGGCATAGGCGCCGGCATGATGCTGGCGGAGTACAAGGAGCACCCCCTCAACCCGCTCCTGCGGGTGCTGAACGACACTATGAACGGCATGCCCGCCATCCTCAAGGGCCTGCTGATCTTCACGCTGGTGGTGCGCCCGTCGGGCACGTTCTCCGGCTTCGCTGGGTCGCTGGCGCTCGGCATAGTCATGCTGCCCATCATCGCCAGAGCCACCGAGGGCGCGCTGACGCTGGTGCCGTGGTCAATCCGCGAGGCCGGCTTAGCGCTCGGGTTACCGCGCTGGCGCGTGATCTTAGCCGCCGTGCTGCCCGTGGCCAGACCCGGGCTAGTGACCGGCGTGCTCATAGCGTTCGCGCGTGCGGCCGGCGAAGCGGCGCCGCTGCTACTCACCTCGCTCGGTAACAACTTCCTGCCGCGTAACCCCTGGAACCCCCTCGAGTACCTGACTAAAGCCGCCGACACGCTGCCGCAGCGCCTTTACAGCCTGGCGGTCAGCCCGTACCAGCAGTGGCACGCCATGGGCTGGGCAGCCGGGATAATCCTGTTGCTGCTCGTGATAGTGGTGTTCCTGGTGGGGCGTTGGCTGACCCGGAGGAACCACTGACCATGCCCGAAACTGCCACCAAGCCGCGCATCCGCATGGAGACCAAGGCCATCACCGTCGATTACGGCAACGGCCGCGGCGTCCGCAACGTGTCGCTGGAGTTCGAGGACCGCAAAGTGAACGCGCTCATCGGCCCGTCGGGCTGCGGCAAGACCACGTTCCTGCGCGCCCTGAACCGTATGCATGACCTAATGCGCGGCGTTAAGGTCACGGGCCAGGCGCTGCTGGACGGTGACGACATCTACGCCCCCGGTGTCGACCCGGTGACCGTGCGGCGCCGCATTGGCATGGTTTTCCAGAAGCCCACGCCGTTCCCCACCATGTCGATCTTCGACAACGTTGTGGCCGGCCTGAAGCTGGTGGGCATTCGTGACCGCGACCAGCTGAACCAGATTGCAGAACGCAGCTTGCGCCAGGCGGCGCTGTGGGGCGAGGTGTCGGACCGCCTGAAGAGCCCCGCCTCGCGCCTATCGGGCGGCCAGCAGCAGCGCCTCTCCATAGCGCGCGCGCTGGCGGTGGAGCCCGACGTACTACTCATGGACGAGCCCACCAGCTCGCTGGACCCGGCAGCTACCCGCCGCATAGAGGAACTGGTCGGCACCCTCAAAGAGGACGTGACCATCATCATCGTCACGCACAACATGCAGCAGGCAGCGCGTATTTCTGACGTGACGTCGTTCTTCCTCGACGGCGAGGTCATAGAGAGCGGCGCCACCGACCGCATGTTCACTAACCCCAGCGACGAGCGCACCGAGCAGTACGTGACCGGCCGGTTCGGCTGAGCGCTGCACCTGGCGCACCGTGCCATGGGGCTACCGCGCACAACGGCCGGCGGGCACACCGCCGCGGTTCTTCCGCTAATCGCCGGCCAGGAACTGCCGTAACCGCACCGCTAGCTGCGGGTACTCGATGAGGAACGCGTCGTGCCCGTGCGGCGAGCTGATGCGTTCGTAGTGCGCGCCTGGTATGAGGTTAGCGAGTGCCTTGGCTTCTGTCTCGGGGTAAAGGACGTCACTGTCTATGCCCATGACTAGGGTCGGTAGGCTCAAGTCGCCCAGCACCCGGTTCAGGCTGCCGCGGCCCTCGCTGACGTCGTACTCGTCCATGGCGCGGGTGAGCTGGATGTACGTGTTGGCGTCGAAGCGTTTGACCAGCTTCACGCCCTGGTAATCGAGGTAGGAAGCGATCTGGAAGCTGGACTGGATGGCGTCGGCGCCAACCGGATCGGAACCAACCTGGTCCGTGCCAGTTCGCTCTGACTCCGTGCGCTCCGGG
>JBBAFX010000058.1:0-10953 GCA_041655195.1 Trueperaceae bacterium | reverse complement strand
AGCATGTGTAGAGCGATGGGCCTAACGGCGGGGCCGGCGTAACCGCCGTGGCTGCCCTTGCCGCCCACGTTGGGGAAGATCTCGAAGTTATCCACGTCGACGCCGGCGATGGAGTTGATGGTGTTGATGAGTGAGATGCCGTTAGCACCGGCGTTCAGGGCGGCGTGCGCGGGCGGCACGATGTTGGTGACGTTCGGCGTGAGCTTCACGATGACGGGGATGCTTGCGGCGCTGGTGACCCAGCCCGTGATCATCTCGCAGTACTCGGGCACCTGCCCCACGGCGGCGCCCATGCCGCGCTCGCTCATGCCGTGCGGGCAGCCGTAGTTGAGCTCGATACCGTCAGCGCCCGTGTCCTCGATCTGCTGCACTACCGTCTTCCAGGCCTGCTCGTTGCTGGACACCATGGCGCTCACGATGACGGCGCGGTCCGGCCACAGCTTCTTGATCTCGCGGATCTCCTTCAGGTTCACCTCTATGGGGCGGTCCGAGATGAGTTCCACGTTGTTGATGGCTATGAGGCGGTTGCCGGCGTACTGGAACTGCCCGTAGCGGTTGCTGACGTTAAGTACGGGGTCGCCGATGGTCTTCCACACCGCGCCGCCCCAGCCGTACTCGAACGCCTTGTTGATCTGGTAAGCGGAGTTGGTGGGCGGCGCGCTGGCGAGCCAGAACGGGTTCGGGCTCCTGATGCCCGCGAAGTTGGTGGTGAGGTCAGCCATGGATCCTCCGGATGTCGAATAGGACAGGCGGCGTGGTGGTTTCTCCGCTGTTCATGTGCCGCCTAGCCATGGATCCTCCGGATGTCGTTGACCGTGGCGTGGAGGAAACGACCGCGGGTGGCGCCCGGCTGCGGGGCGGGCTCGGCCACGCCCAGCTGGCGGGCTACGGCGCGGGCGACGATCTTGCCGTCCTCCGCGGCCGTAACGGTGAGCGCCTGGCCGGTGAGGCGCACGCAGTCGCCCGCCGCAAAGACCTTGGGGTTACTGGTGCGCAGCTCCTCGTTGACCTTCACGTAGCCAGAAATGCTCTCCACCCCGAAGCCTTCGAACAGGGCGCTTAGCTTCTCCTGCCCGATGGCTTTGATGACCTGGTCGGCGGGCAGCACGAACTCGCTGCCGGGCACGGGCTCGGGGCGGCGGCGGCCGCTCTCGTCGGGCAGGCCTAAGCGCATGCGCACGCAGCGCACGCCCGTAACCTTGCCGTTCTCGCCGAGGACCTCTATGGGCTGGGTGAGGAGCCTGATGTCGACCCCTTCGCCGCGCACGAAGTCGACTTCGAAGTCGTAAGCGGTCATCTCGGCGCGGCTGCGGCGGTAGAGCATGGTCACGCGCTCGGCGCCTAGGCGCTTGGCGACGGTGGCGGCGTCCACGGCGGTATTGCCGGCGCCTACCACGATGACCTCGTTACCGACGGGGATGCTGAGGAGCCCCTCGCGCCCGTCCTTGTCGGCGATCTTGGTGGCGGCTATGAACGGCAGCGCCTCGATGACGCCTTCCAGCTCCTCGCCCGGCACGCCCAGGGGCGGCACGGGGCCGGTGCCGGCCGCGATGATGACCGCGTCGTATCCGTCTATCAGTTCCTGGTGGGTAACGTCCACGCCCACTTCAACGTTGGTGCGCACGTCGACGCCTAAGCCCTTGATGAACTCGACTTCCTCGAGCGACACGTTGGTGGGTTCGCGCAGCACCACGATGCCGTAGGTGGAGAGCCCGCCGGGCAGCTCGTTGCGTTCGAAGACGGTGGCGTGCACGCCGCGCTTAGCGAGTTCACCGGCGGCGCTTAGGCCAGCGGGGCCGGCGCCGACCACGGCCACGCGCTTACCGGTGGGCGGGGCGGGCTCGAACACCTGAGCGCCCGTGTCGAACACGTGGTCCGTGGCGTAGCGCTGCAGGCGGCCGATGGCTATGGGCCGGTGCTCGGCGCCCAGCACGCAGGCGCCCACGCACAGCTCATCGACGGGACAGACGCGCCCGCAGCTGTGACCTATGAGGTTCGATTCGAGGATGGTGGTGGCGGCGCCGAGCAGGTTGTCGTTAGCGATCTGCCGGATGAAGGTAGGGACGTCGATGCTGGTGGGGCAAGCCGTGATGCAGGGTGCGTCGAAGCAGTAGAGGCACCGGTTGGCCTCCACGGTGGCTTCGTTCTTGGTGTAGCGCGGGTAGGTCTCGCTGAACGAGTCCTGCAGCTGCGCCAGTGTCACTTCCTGGTGTGGCATGTTCCTCCGTGCTCCTCCTCCTGCCGCATACGGGCGTCGCGGGGCGTGTGGTGGGACCGCTATCAGCAGCTAGCAATCGGGCGCCGTGGTGTTCCCGGCGCCCGGCCGCTGAGTTAGGTCAGAAGGTGCGGCTCCAGGTCTTGGGCCAGCGTTCGACCACCACTTTGGTCTGCGTGTAGAACTCGATGCCGTGCGCGCCTTGCGCGTGCAGGTCGCCGAAGAAGCTGTCGGACCAACCGCTGAACGGGAAGAACGCCATGGGCGCGGCCACCCCGAGGTTGATGCCGATGTTGCCGGCTATGGCGCGGTGACGGAACTCGCGCGCCGCGGCGCCGGAGCTGGTGAAGAGCGACGCCTGGTTACCGAAGCGGCGGTCGTTAACCATCTGGATGGCTTCGTCGAGGGTGGAGGCATGCATGAGTGAGAGCACGGGCCCGAACACCTCGGTGGTGCCGAGGGTGCTGCCGGGCGCCACCTCGTCGACGATGGTGGGGTGCACGAAGTAACCGTCGGCGAAGCCGTCGACTTCCTGCTCGCGGCCGTCCACCAGCACGCGGGCGCCCTCTCGCTGGCCCGTGTCGACCAGCGAACGGATGCGGTCGCGCGACTCGCGGGTAATTACGGGGCCCATCTCCACGCCGGACTCCAGGCCATAACCGACCTTGCGGTCCTGCGCGGCGGCCACCATGCGCTCGGTGAACTCGCTACGGGCGTCGCCCACCGTGATGGCCACGGAGGTGGCCAGGCAGCGCTGACCGGCACAACCGAAGGCGGAGTCGGTGAGGATGCGCGAGGTCATCTCCATGTCGGCGTCGGGGAGCACCACGGCGGGGTTCTTGGCGCCACCCTGGGCCTGCGCGCGCTTGCCGTTAGCGGCGGCGCGGGAGTAGATGTAGCGCGCCACGGGGGTGGAGCCCACGAACGACACGGCCTTCACGTCGGGGTGGTCGAGGATGGCGTCGACCGTTTCCTTGCCGCCGTTCACCAGGCCGACCACGCCGGCCGGGAAGCCCGCTTCCTCGAGCAGGCGGTAGAGGAGCTGCGTGGTCATGGGCACGCGCTCGCTGGGCTTGAGCAGGAAGCAGTTGCCGGTGGCAACGGCGTACGGGAGGAACCAGAGCGGGATCATGCCGGGGAAGTTGAACGGCGTGATGGCTGCCACCACCCCGAGCGGTTGACGGATCATGTGCTCGTCGATGCCGCGGGCGATGTCCTCGTTGTTGGTGCCCTGCATCATGTAAGGCGTGCCGCAAGCCACCTCGATGTTCTCGAGGCCGCGCTGCATCTCGCCCATGGATTCGCCGAAGGTCTTGCCGGCCTCGTTGGTGATGGTGCGGGCCAGCTCCTCGAGGTTCTCCTCGAGCAGCAGGCGCAGTTTGAAGAGGGGCTTGATGCGGTCGACGACCGGGGTCTCACGCCACTCCTTGAAGGCCTTAACGCCGGCCTTGACCGCGGCGTCGACCTCGTCGGCGGCGCTGAGAGGCACCACCGCAATGGTCTCTGCCGTGGCTGGGTTGCGCACGTCCTGGCGTGAGGACGCGCTGGAGCGCACCCATTCACCACCCACGTAGTTGAGAAGTTCCGTCGCCGCTGATTCGATCGTCACGAGCCACCGCCTTGAAGGGGATATGAGGGAGTAGGACGCCTGTTAGGGGCCGACTGCCGTTTTGCGATGCGGCATTCTACGCCTTCGTTTCGTGTGAATCAAAGGCGAGCCATTAGGTAGGGATTCCGGGCGGCGAGCGCCTTCCCCAAGCGGCCCGGCGGCGAGCGCCCCCACCCCAAGAACGTAGCCTTTCGTACAATCACGCATGCCGGTGGAACTTCGGCTGCTAGGCGGCGTTACTGTGCTGCACGGCGGCGCTGCTACGCGCGTGGCCCTAGAGCGACCCGTGAGCCTGCTGGTTCGCCTCGCAGTAGCAGGTGAATGGGTGGAGCGCGCCGAGCTGGCGCGGCTCTACCGGCCGGACACCCCGGAAGCCGAGGCCCTCACGTATGTTCGCAAGCTGGTGTTCCGCGCGCGCCGGTACGCCTGGGCCTCAACCCTAGAGGTCACGGCCGACGCCCTGCGGTGGCAGGTCAGTACGGACGTGGCGCGCTTCGCTGCGGCCGCCGCTAGCCGCGACTGGGCCGGGGCGGTCACCGAGTACGGCGGCCGCTTCCTGGGCGGCGCGTCACTGGGCGGCGCACCTGGCTTCGAGGCTTGGCGCGAAGCCGAAGACCGCGCGCTGGAGGCGGCCCTCCTGGAGGCCCGCACCGGGCTAGCGCAACTGCACGAGGAAGCCGGCCGTTACGAGGAGGCCGCGCAGCTTCACCAAGCGGTAGTGAGCGACGACCCCTTCGCGGAAACCAGCGTGCAGGCGCTGATGCGGCTGCTGAGCCAGACCGGCCGGCGCCAGGCAGCGTTGGCGGAGTACGAACGCTTCCGCCAGGCGCTCGAGCAGGAGCTGGGAGCGACCCCGCTGGAGGCTACGGAGGCGCTGGCGGACGAGCTGCTAAGGCCCGCGGCGGGCGCAGGCGCCGGGCAGTCCGCCCCTGCGGGTGCCAGCGCCGAGCTGGGCGGGCAGGCGCCCGGCGCTGCGCTGCCCATCCCAGGCACCCCGTTCGTGGGCAGGTCCCAGGAGCTCCGCGCTCTACGCGCGCTGCTGCATGAGGAGCAGGCGCGTCTGGTGACCATCGTCGGCCTCGGCGGCAGTGGGAAGACGCGCCTGGCCCTGGAAGCAGCCAACCGGGAACGCCTGGCAGGCCGAGAGGTCGCGTTCGTCTCCCTGGCCGCTACTAGCTCCGCTGCGGCCGCCGCCAGCGCAGTGGTCGAAGCGCTCGGCACGCCGTGGCATAACGACTCTGCCGAGGACTCCCTCGTGAAGTGGCTGCGCCACCGCGAGCTGCTGCTGGTGCTCGACAACTTCGAGAGCGCACTGGACGCCGCGCCGCTGGTGGCTAAGCTCCTGGCGACCGCGCCGGGCCTCACTGTCATCGCCACCTCCCGCGAACCTCTCAAGCTGCAACCCGAGCGGCTGCTAGACATCGGCGGCCTGGAGGCGCCGCCCCTAACGCCGGGCGGGACGCTTCCCCACGGGCGCGGGCCGAGGGGGTACGACGCGGTGCGCCTCTACGTGCAGCAAGCGGCGCGCGTCACGCCAGGCCTGAAGGTCCGCCCGGAGCACATGGAGACCATCGGGCAGATCTGCAACCTGCTGGAGGGGTTGCCGCTGGCCATCGAACTTGCGGCCAGCTGGTCACCGCTCCTTAGCACCGAAGAGATCCTGGCGGAGGTGGACCGCGACCCGGGCGCCCTCGTCTCCCACCACCGCGACGTACCGGAACGCCACCGGAGCCTGTGGCGGGTCTTCGACCACACCTGGGAGCGGCTGACGGCCGAGGAGCGCTCGGCGCTGGTGAGTCTCAGCGTCTTCCCCGCCGGCTTCGGGCTGGCGGCAGCGCGGTCGGTGACGGGGGCGGAGCTGGGCACACTGCTCCGCCTCATGGACCTGAAGCTGTTGCGGCGCACGGGTGAAGGCCGGTTCGAGCTTCACCAGCTGGTGAAGCAGTACGCCGCGCAGCCCTCTCTGGCGGGCGCGGCGGAGGAGCGCGCCAGAAGCGCGCATAGCCATTACTACTGCCAGCTCCTGCTAAGCGTCTCCGGCGACCTCGAGGGCAACGACGTGCACGCGGGGCTCGGGGCCGTGCAAGCCGAACTGCCTAACGTGATGAGCGCCTGGCGCCACGCCGCTACCCGCGCGGACCACCAGGCTCTAGACGCCGCACGCAACGCGCTGAATCACTTCTTCTACTACCGGGGTGACTTCGCTCGCGCCTGCCAGCTCTTCGGTGACGCTGCTGCCGCGCTCGACACCGCTACAGACGCCTCCCTCAATACCGCCAACGTTGCCGCGGGCTCCGCGAACGAGGCGGGCAGCGACCTAGCAGCCGCCCGCGTGGCCGCCAGGCTCCTCGTGCACCACTCGGAGCACGAACGGCACCGCGGCCGCCCGGCCCGCTCGCTCGAGTTGGCCACGCAGGCCCTCGAGCGCTTGCAGGACGCTGGCGACGACGCGGACGTGGCTTACGCCCGGCTCAGCCTAGGCACGAGCCTGCTCCGCGTGAGCGCGTATGCAGAGAGCAAGGCGACCATGTCGCAGGTTCTCGCCTACGCGCGGCGTGCGGGCGACCTCTACCTACAGGGCGCGGCTCACAACGTCCTGGCGCTGCTGGTGACGGCTACCGAGGGGAACGTCGCGGAGGCGGAAAGCCACTACCGCGCCAGCCTGGAGGTCAACCGTACGGTGGGCAACCTGGAGGGCGTCAACGGGGCGCTCATCAACCTGGGTGCCTGCCGTTTCGACCTGAACGACATGGCTGGCGCCATACAGTTGTGGCAGGAGGCGGCAGCCATAGCCGTGAAGATCGGCCACAAGCAGCGCGAGGCGGTGCTCCACAACAACATCGGCTCGCTGCACGAAGCGCAGGGGCGGCCGGAAGAAGCCGAAGCGTGCTACCGCCAGAGCCTAGACCTGCGGCGCCAGATCGACGACCGCTCCGGCCAGGCCAACGCCCTTCACAACCTAGGGCGCCTGGCCGCAAACAACGACGATCCCTGGACAGCCAGACAGCACCTCGAGGAGGCCCTGCGACTCTTCGTGCAAACCGAGGAGCCCGCCAGCGAGGCACACGTGCGCAGCAGTCTGGCGCGGCTACTCGCAAATATGGGCGAGGCGGATCACGCCCGCAGCGAAGCGCAGGCCTCCCTGGCCCTGGCCCTCAAGCTCGACTCCCGAGCGGAGATACTCATGTCGCTGCTGACCGTGGCCCTGCTGCACGAACACGCCGGTGAGCTGCCCCGGGCGGCCGAGCTGGCGGCGGAGGTGGCCAGCGCGGCCGCCGGCACCAGCGAGCCGCTGAAGGCCGCGGCTGAGAAGCTGCGCGCCCGCACGGCCGCTGCGGGCGCCCCAACCGGAGGAGCCCGCCACCCGGAACCAGACCGCCAGGCCGACGGGCCGCACCAAGTCCACAGCGGTAGCAGCGACGAGGCGCTCCGGCACGTAGCCAAGCGCGAACTCTCCCAGCTGCGCGTGTAGGCTGCCTGCCAGCGCCCCTCGCGGCGTCATCCGGCTCTTAACGGTTCAGCGCAGTAAGGCTCAGCACACCGCGCCCAGCCATGGAACGGCTACGGAACGCCGACTCCATACCCTCGCTCCAGACCCTAGAACGGAAACCGACCGAAGCGACAGGCGGGCCGTTCCGGGCTAAGGAGTGAAGATGAAGAAGGTAGCTAGAGCCGTCACAGTGGCAACACTGCTTGCGCTCACGTTCGGCGCGCTGGCGCAGACCACGCACGAGGTTGAGATGATCATCGAGCCCGTGGAGGGGCAGATGGTGCCGCAGTTCTACTTCGAGCCCGCGGGACTGTTCGTGGAGCCCGGCGACACGGTGCGGTTCGTGGCGCTCTCCCCGCACCACACCGTCACGGCCTACCATCCACTACAGGGCAAACCGCAGCGCGTGCCCGACGGTGTGGAGCCGTTCTCGTCGCCCATGATTCCCGTCGGACAGACTTGGGAGTACACCTTCACCGTGCCAGGCGTTTACGACGTGTGGTGCGGACCCCACGAGAACTATGGCATGGTCATGCGCATCGTGGTGGGCGAAGTCAGCGGCCCCGGCGCTGAACCCAGCCACGACTTCAGCCCGGAGGGCACTTACGGCGCCGCCGGCACCGTGCTGAACGACCCGGCGCTCGACCCGTTCAACATCCTGGAGTTGCGCGTGGTCTCGTGGCGCGACGTGAGCGAAGCGGCCAAGGCAGGTCCCGGCGAGCCGGGCGGCCACTGACCTGAGAGTGGTGGCCTACAACGGTGCGGTTGGCCCCACACACTAGCGTCGTTCCGTGCTTACATGAGGCATGACAAAGCACCAGCGCGGGCGCTCGCTCGCAACTCGCGCCGTGCACGCCGGTCAGGGGCATGACCCCAAGACCGGTGCGCACGCCACGCCCATATACCAGACCAGCACCTTCATCCTCGGCGACGTGGCCCGGGGCGCGTCGCTGTTCGCGGGTGAGGAGAGCGGCAACGTCTACAGCCGCATCGGCAACCCCACGGTGGCGGCGGTGGAGCAGAAGATCGCTGACCTGGAGGGCGCCGAGACGGCGGTGGCGTTCGCGTCCGGCATGGGCGCGTCGTCCGCGGTGCTGCTGAGCTTGCTGAAGAGCGGCGATGAGGTGCTCATCCTCGGCCCCATCTACGGCGGCACCCGCGGGCTGCTGGAAGAGATGCTGCCGCGTTTCGGCATCACCTCCCGGGCCGTCACGGACGCCGAGCTGCCCTCCGCGGTGGGCCCGAACACGGCCATGATCTACGTGGAGAGCCCCACCAACCCGAACCTCACCATCCACGACCTGGCGCTGGCCGGGCGGGTGGCCAGGGAGAACGGCATCATCAGCGTGGCCGACAGCACGTTCGCCACGCCGTACCTCACCCGGCCGCTCGAGCACGGTATCCACATCTCGCTGCACTCCGCCACCAAGTACTTAGGCGGCCACGGCGACCTGCTGGGCGGACTGGTGGCTGGGCCCGCCGACCTGCTCGAAAGCGTGCGTATGGAGGGCCTGCGTCACCTGGGCGCCACCATGGACCCGCACGTGGCGTTCCTGCTGCTGCGCGGCATGAAGACGCTGCACGTGCGCATGGCCGCGCACTGCGCCAACGCTCGCGAGGTGGCCACCGCGCTGGCCGGACGGCCGGGCGTTAGGAACGTTTACTACCCCGGATTCGAGGGTCACGCCGGTCACGCGGTAGCGGCGCGGCAGATGGACGACTTCGGGGGCATGGTCTCCGTGGAGTTCGAGGGTGGCCGGCCCGCCGCGGCGGCCTTCCTGGAGTCGCTTAAGCTCTTCGATCACGCCGTGTCGTTAGGCGACGTGGCGTCACTAGCATGCCACCCGGCCTCCACCACCCACCAGCTCCTGCCGAAGCAGATGCTCGACGCCGAGGGCGTTACCGAGGGGCTCGTGCGCCTCTCCGTGGGTATCGAGGACGCAGGCGACCTGGTGGCCGACGTGGTGCAGGCCGCTGAGGCAGCGGCGCGCGTTACGCAGGCGGTTGGCGCGGGCTAGGTCCTCTGCGCTAGCTCTTCGGTGAGCGCTTGGCGTTTCAGGCTCACGCGCTGGATCCGTTCCAGGTACGCGTGACGCTGGGCTTCGTCCTCACCCGCTTGCACCCACTCAAGGGCGCGCTCCAACACCTCTTGCGCGTCGGCGAACAGTTGCGCCTCCTCCAAGCCGGTCGCTAGCTCACCGGCCGCGTCACGCGCCACCTGGGTGTAACCGATGCTTTCGGCAAGTTCCAGCGCGGCGCGCGCCTGCTCGTTGCGTGCCTCGAGCGTCAGCAAGCCGCTTTCGCGGCCGAGGCTGGCGATATGCAGTTGTGTCAGCGCGACGCCGGTGTAGTGCTGCACCTGCCGGTAGTTGACGAGCGCGGCGCGCAGCGCTGAGAGCGCCTGCGGATGCTGGTTCATCTGCAGCAGGACAATGGCCAGGTTGCCGCGCGCCTGCGCGGCGCCCACACCGTCGCCGATCTGTTCCCGGACAGCGGCCGAGCGCGCGAACGTGCGCTGCGCTTCCTGCCACTCACCTTGCGTTGCGAGGATCATGCCGTAAGTGTTCAGCGCCAAACCCGCAGTCTTGGTAGGCCCGAGCGGTTTAAGTAGCGCCAGTGCGCCCGCTATGCGCTCCGCGGCTCCGACCAAGTCGTTGAGCTGGTACTTGTAGAGGGCGATGGTCTCCCCCACCCAGGCCCGTAGTTCGGCGCCCGTAGGCGGCGGCAGGAGCTTCTCAACCTCGAGGTACAGGTCCAGGCCCGCGCGCGCCCACCCGCGCACGTCGAGGTAGCCGCGCAGCAGCCGCACGAGTGGCCAGGCCGCTTGCTCGTCGCCGCTGCTGGCCGCCTCGCGCAGCGCGGAGGCGAGGTTGGCGCGTTCCGCGTCCGCTACGCGGTAGCCGCGGGTGGTGCGTTCCCGACCAGGCAGCGCCTCCAGTTGCCGCGCGAGGTCTGAGAACGCCGCCGCCACGCGGCGCCGCGCCCCGGCCGGGTCTGCCAACCCCTCGCGGTAGCGCTCGGCGATGGCGGCGTGCACCGTGTAGCGCTCGCCCTCGCGCCGGATGAGCGAGCGTTCAAGGAGCGCTAGCAGGAAGAAGGTTGAGGCGTTGGCGGCGCTGCGCGCTACGGCGGCGGTGAAGCCGGCCGGGATGAGAGCGAGGGTTCCGAGCGCCTCGCGCTCCGCTTCGCTCATGAGGTCCCGTGTCACGTCGATGAAGCGGGTGGTTAGCGGCGCCGTGCCTGGCGCGGCTGTGAGGAGTTCGGGTGTCTGCGCGAGGCGCTCACTGAGCTCCTCCACGCTCAAGGCGCGCGTCCACGCCGCCGCCAACTCCACGACCAGCGGGCTCAGGCCGATCCGGCGTACGAGGCCCTCGATCTGCTCGTCCTGCTCGTACCCGAAGTCATCGACCTCCGCCACGCGGTGCATGCCGCGCCGGAAGAGCTCGCTAGCGGCGGTGACGCTCAGTTCCGGGACGTTCAAGTTGACCTCGCCCGCCAGGCGCAGGGGCATGCGCGCCGTGGCCAGTAGCCGCAGGTTGGGCGCGGCCTCGAGCAGCTCCTCCACCCAGCCCAGTTGGTCGGCCACGCCGTCCATCTCGTCGAACACGAGGCGCCTAGTAGCCGCGCCCAGCTGAGCGG
>JBBAFX010000057.1:0-10987 GCA_041655195.1 Trueperaceae bacterium | reverse complement strand
GGGGACCCTGCTCACCGGGGGGACCCTGCTCACCGGGGGGACCCTGCTCACCAGGAGGACCAGGGGGACCAGGGGGACCCGGCTCACCGTCTGCACCCGGAGGCCCAGGAGGGCCCGGCTCACCGTCTGCACCCGGAGGACCAGCGGGGCCCGGCTCACCAGGAGGGCCCTGTGGGCCTTGCTCACCGACCGTGCCCGGCAGCCCCTGAAGCCCTTGCGGACCGGCCGGGCCCTGCGCACCAGTTTCACCCTGTAAACCACGCAGCCCAGCCGGCCCCTGCGGCCCGATCGGCCCCCGCTCGCCAGCCGGACCCGCCAAGCCTCTCGGGCCCGTGGGACCCATCGGTCCAGCCTCACCGGTCTCCCCTTGCGGCCCCTCGGGACCAGCGGGACCGGCTGGGCCCACGCAGTCCTGCGCGTCCCAGATGCCGTCTTGGTTTATGTCCTCGTCGAAGTCGCCGATGCCGTTACCGTTCAGGTCCCAGCACGCCATTCCGTCTACGCCAGGAGCGCCAGCCAGACCGTCGGCACCAGCTGGGCCAGCGGGACCAGCTGGACCCATGGGACCCATCTCCCCAGCCGGGCCCATAGGGCCGGCTGGACCGGGCTCACCAGCAGGACCAGCGGGCCCCATGGGGCCGACCGGACCTATAGCGCCAGCTTCGCCAGCGGGGCCAGGCTCACCCTGCGGGCCGCGCTCGCCGGCGGGACCCTGCGGACCCGTGGGGCCCACGATGGCGCCCGAAGCGATGTCGGCCCTCACCTGCGCGATCTCGGCGCTCATGGCACCGAGGCGCTCCGTCATGGCCTCCTCGCCGCAGGCTAGCTTCGCGTCCACTACGTCAACAGCGCGGCTCAGCAGCAGCGCGGTCTGGTAGCCCGTCAGGAACTCGTCACCTTTAAGGGTGCCGTCGGGGAACGCCTCACTCACACCAAGGGCGGCCACGCGAGCGGCGGCGCCCGCCGCCCAGTGCTCAGACGGTACGTCGGTGAAGCGGAAACCGGAGTCTGCCGCTCCCGCCGAGGCGTCCGTGCAGCCCGAGGCCAGATCGATCCGGGTCAGCAGCCTATCGACCAGGATGGCTGCCTGATAACCAGTTACTGGGTTATCGCCCAAGAACGAGCCGTCCGGAAAACCGGTGTCGACGCCAGTATCCTGAAGGCTCGCCACCGCCGTCCGGCCCCAGTCGCCGCCTGCCACCTGCGTCACGCCGAACGCCAACAGGAGTAGCGCGGCCAACGCGAACAAGTACCTGCGCATAACCCATCCACCTTCCTCACCACCGGCGACCCTAAGTCTCCCAACCGGTGGGCACGCTTGCACCGTGCGGATTACTAACCTAACCTAGCCCAATAGTGCCAGTTAGGCGCTCCCTGCTTCCCTATTACATCACCGAAAGCACGGGCTGAAAACCGCACCCCTGCACCCTGCGTGCGACCAAGGACGATAATGTGTTCGTGACACTGTTACGCCTAACCCGCCTTACCTTCCTTACTTTGCTGATGATGCTGGTCGCAACGGCAAGTGCGCAGTCGGCACTCCCGGAGGAGGCCGCAGCCGCCCTGCGCGAGGCCCAGACCGCGGCTACGGAAGCCATGGCCGCGTACCAGGCTCACCGTCCGGACCAACCCCTTTGGAGAGAAGCCTTCCGCGCGGCGGAACGCGCGCGCGACCTCGCACCTGGCCGCCCCGAACCGTTGCGGTTCCTAGCGCAGGCGTACGGCATCACCGGCTGGACGGGTCCCGCCTGGCAAGCCTGGCAGGATTACCGCGCCGCTGGCGGCAGCATGGACGCCAATGCGCGGCTCGAAGCCGCCACCGCCGCCAGCGCCCTCGGTTATAGCGCCTTCACGGCGGGGAACTCGGAGCGAGCCGCTGAGCTGCTGCGGGAAGCCATCGAGTACGACCCGAACAACATCCAGATCGCCGCCGTACTGGGCCAGGCCGAGCTGAACCTTGGCAATTACGCGGCCGCCGCTACCTACCTCTCAACGGCCGTCGACACTGTGCCGAGCGTAGAACCGCTGCTCGTGAGGGCCAGACTCGGCGCCAACTACGGCATGTCGGCTGGCGACGCCTACCTGTCTGGCGTCCAGCTGTTCGCCCAGGGCGACTACACCTCAGCGTTGCAGCAGTTCGAGGCCGCGACGCAGTCGGCCCCTAACTTCACCGACGCCATCCGCGGCGCCGCCGCCTCCGCCGGTCAGCTCGGTCAGGAAGAGCGCGCCCGGGAACTGTGGGAGCGGCTCGCCCAGCTCCTCCCGGACGACCCTGAAGCGAACCAGGTCCTGGACTACTACGCCGAGCTGGACGCCCTCAGGGAGGAGCCCGAGCCGGAACCGGTTGCTGCTCTACCGGAACCCGTACTGACCCCCGCTCCCCCCCCCACCCCCCCTCCAGCCCCCACGCCTGCCCCGCAGCCTGACCCGGAGCCGGAACCCGTACCTACCCCGACCCCAACGCCTACGCCTACGCCGGAGCCCGAGCCGCAACCCACGCCCATCCCGGCGCCGACACCAACACCGGCGCCCACGCCAGCGCCCACCCCAACCCCGGCCCCAACCCCGGCGCCAACCCCGGCGCCAACACCGGAGCCGGAGCCAGTGCCGGAACCGGAACCCGAGCCGCAACCCACCCCAACGCCCACGCCGGCGCCGACACCAGCGCCGAGCCCTCTACCTGCACCCACCCCAACCCCGGCGCCCATTACGGGCAGCCTGACGGGCCCCACGTTGAACCTGGCGAACACCAGCGTCCGCGCCACCAAGGCGTCCGACGGTGGGCAGGGTGCCTTCATCTTCCTGGCGCCAGCCACGGCCGCCACGGGCAACCTCTCAGAGCCCGTCACCTACGGCACGGGCACGCTGCACGTGCAGGTTCAAGTCGGCGACAGGCCCAGCACGGAGCCAGTATCGCTCCAGTTCTGCATCGTGCCTGGCGACTTCAGCGTCGTTAGCCCGCTCTGCACCGACACCAGCGCTCTACTCCTGCCCACCTCCGGCACGGTCAGCACGTCCGTGCCCATGCCACGCCTCATGGACGGCAACGTGGACTGGAATCAGGGCATCTCGCAGTTGCTCGTGGTGCTGCGCGACGGCCTCGGAAGACCCCTCGATGACCGTTACACGCGTGAGGCGGACGGCACACCCATCGACTTAGGACCGTACTTCCCGCTGGAACTCCGCGTCAGGGCCGCTCTCGTACCGCCGGGCTCCACCTTCCAAGGCTGGTGAGTTCCCATCTCGTAACCTAGGCGGCAACCTAGAACAAGTAGGCCGGCGCCCGGAACAATCGGGCGCCGGCCTTGGCTATCTCGTTACGGGACTATTACTTCAGCGACCCACGCCCACGTACTCCAGGCCCACACCCTCCACCTGTTGGCGTTGGAGCAAGTTACGCGCGTCCAGGATGAGGTTGCCGCGCATGGCTCCGGCGATGTCGGTGAGCGGCAGGCGTCGGTACTGGTTCCAGTCCGTAACGACCACCACAGCGTCGCAGCCCTGCGCCAGGCTCACCTCGTCGTCGAAGTACTCAACGGGCAGGTTGGGGAAGTGCCGCTTGGCTGACGGTACGGCTATGGGGTCGTGCGCGCGCACCACGGCGCCACGCTCATGCAACTCCTCGATGAGGGTCAGGGCCGGCGAGTCGCGCATGTCGTCAGTGTTGCCCTTGAATGCCAAGCCCAGCAGACCGATGGTCGTGCCGCGCAGCACCTTCAGGTGCCGCTGCAGCTTATCGACCACGAACAGGCGCTGCCGGCGGTTCACGTCTATAGCGGAGCGCACCAGCTGCAGGTCGTAATCGTAAGTGTTGCCGAGCGCCAGCACGGCCTTGGTATCCTTACCGAAGCAACTGCCGCCCCAGCCGATGCCGGCGTTCAGGAACTTGCCGCCTATACGCTGGTCGAGGCCGATTGCGCGCGCGACCTCAGTGATGTCGGCGCCCACCTTCTCTGCCAGGATGGCGAACTCGTTTATGAAACTGATCTTGGTGGCCAGGAAGGAGTTGGCCGCGTACTTCGTGAGTTCGGCGCTGGTGGCCGTGGTGGTTATGAGCGGCGGCAGGTCGTAGCGCTCGGGCCGGGGCGAGCCGGGCGGGGGCTCGAACGTCTGCTCGAGGATGGGTGCGTACAGCTCACGCATGATGCCGGTAGCGAAGGGCGTGTCGGCCCCGATGACGATGCGGTCCGGGTAGAGGGTGTCTGCCACCGCGCGACCCTCGGCTAGGAACTCCGGGTTGGAGACCACGTGCACCTCGGCCTCCACCCCGCGCGTAGCCAGGCGGCGGCTGATGATGCCCTCCACATGCCTGGCGCTGCCCACCGGCACGGTCGACTTGTTCACCACCACCAGGCGGGCGCCCGGCTGGACGCGGTCAGCCACCTCGGTGGCTGCAGCGTCAACGTACGAGAGGTCCGCGTCGCCGTTCTCCTTAGAGGGGGTACCCACGGCGATCATCACCACGCCCGTGCCGCTCAGGTCAGGGATGTCGGTGCGGAAGGTGGAGTAACGCTTGCCGGCCGCCATGATCTCGGCCAGGCCGTCCTCATGAATAGTGGGAACACCGGCTTTGAGCTTGTCGATGATCGCTTCGTTCTTATCGATGAACGTAACGTCGTGCCCGAGATATGCCAACGCGGTACCCGTAGTTAGGCCAACGTAGCCCGTTCCGATGATGGTGACTTTCATAGTGCCATCGTATGCCACCGCGGGTTGCGGCACGCGGGTCTGGAAGGGCCCCGCAGCCACAAGGTTCACAGCACCAAGTAGCCCCGAAAATGCAGACGTTGCCATCCAGTGCGCCCCACACGATAATGAGCAGCAACCGAAGAGGTACCGAACCGAGTCTTCGCCGCACTGCTACCAAGTTCGCGGCGGAAGGGAGAATACATGCTGCGTTCCGGGGGCGCAACTCACCGACCTCACTACCGAACAGCGGCGCAATCCGCCAGGCGCCGAGCCAGTGTAGTGACAGCGGCGGTCTGCGGCTTGGCGCTCGTACCGCTAGGGTCAGCGCTCGGCTCCGACCAAGCGGGGCCGCCGACGGTGGGCCCAGACCAGATCACGGTCATGACGCCCGCCTACGTGTGCGCGTATGACCTGACCCTCGCGGCACGAGCCGCCTCGCCGGAACTGGCCGCGCGGAGCGCCGAGGTAGCACGCCGCGAGGGGGAGCTGCGGTTAGCGGAGCTAGGTGTGTCGAGCGTCCTAACGGTTACGACCGGGGTCGACGTGAGCCAGAACCTGCTGCGTGACGACGAGGCGCGCTGGGACACCAGCCTGCAGATGGACGCCGGCCTTGGTTACCGCTACGACGAGGTAGCCATAGTAAGGGCCCGCACCGCACTCACCACCGCCTTGAAACGGGAAGCCGACCAGCGGAGGGCTGACGTGCTCAGCGCGCTCATCAACCTCAGCCGCCTGCGAGCCGCCGAGCGCCTATCGGCTCAGACCGACGCAGTCGCGGTCGAGGCCGAGAGCCTAGCGGCTTCGGTTCGGCAGAGCGCGGCCACTGCTCAAGCGGCATGGGCGGAAACGGGCGTGGCCACCGACCTAGAAGCAAACCCCGAAACAGACCTAGCCCTCAACATCCGCGAGCTCGACCTAGCAGCGGCCCGCGCCCGCGCCACCGCACACGGTCGCGCCGAGGAAGCGAGCGCGGCACGAACCGAGCTCGCGCGCTTAGGCATCGAACCGCCAGGGCCTTACGTGTTCGGCTCGCCTCTGACCAGTACCGGCCCCGCCGCGTGCCTCGTACCTGCTGAAGGGCCGGTGAACCGCGCTGGCGGCCCCGACCTCCCCCGGCCAAACCCTCACACGGCCACCGAGCGCCACCTGCTCGAGCACGCCGCCGACCTCGCCGCTGCGCTGCACCGCCGCGCCACCTTCGGGCCCCTCCGCGACTTCAGCATGACCGCCCACTATCAGGAGGGCGGCGCCCGCGTGTTAGCCGAACTGGAACTCGACGGCGGCCGCCCCGCCGCTGGCGTGAACTTGCGCCTGAGGGAAGCCGCCGCCCACAACTGGGGCGTTGGGGTAGCCGCCACCATCCGTCTCGACGACAGCATGGGCGCCGCCCTCACCTCGGCGGCTGAGCAACTGGAGACGGCTCGGGCCGCGCTCGCTGCGTTCGACGCAACCCTGACCACGCGAGTGCTGACGGAGGTCACCACGGCCGAAACGGCCTGGCTGCAGCTAGCGTTCGCGGCTGAGGCGGTGAGCATCGCGGAAGGGCGCTTGGCTTTGGCCACGGAGGAACGCGAGCACACGCGGGCCGAACAGGTGCTGAGCCGCGCCATAGACGCGCTGGAGCGTGAGTACCAGGCGTACCTGCGGGCGGTGAACCGCTACCTGGCGGAGTTCGACCTACCGTGGAGTTCCTTACTGGTGCTTGAGTGAAGCCGCGAAGCGCGGTCAGTTAAGCGCGCCGCGGCGTGAGCCTATTTCAGGCGTTGTAGCGGGGCGGCATGAAGATGCCATCGACCTCGCCCAGCGACAGGAACCTGTCCGCCATATCCTGCAGCGCCTGGCTGGCGGCCTCGCGGAACGCCATGACCTCCACGCGTTTGCCGCGCTCCTGCGCCAGTTCGAGGATGGGCACGAAATCGCCATCGCCGCTAGCGAGCACCACCACGTCCACATGCTCCAAGCTGCGAACAATGTCGGCAGCTATGCCCATGTCCCAATCGCCCTCCAGGACAGGGGTGCCTTCGTCGTTCACCCGGTGCACGCGCACCTTGCGGCGCTTCACGCGGAAACCCAGCGCTGTCAGCTTGCCTATGAAACCGAAGGCGGTAGCGTCGCCGTCGCGCTCCACCACGTAAGCGGTGGCGTGCGCCAAACCGCGACCGCGGGCCGCGGCCTCCAGCAGCGTCTGATAGTCGACCGCCGAGCCCATGTCGCGGGCGGCGTAGTAAAGGTTCTGCGTGTCGACGAACAGCGCGACCTTCTGACCGGGCAGCTCGCCGACCAGAGCACGGGCGGATCCTGATTCCGTCACGGAGCGAGTTTACCGTGCCCGGCGCTCAACCCTCGGGTAACCAGCGACCCATTATCAGGTTGTCCTCGAAGCCCTCCCCCTCGCCAGCCACCAGCCGCACCTGATTACGCTCGCGCCCCTCTAGCTCGAACCCTTCCGATTCGTACAGCGCCACCGCGCCCCGGTTCGAGGCGCGCACGTTGAGGCTGACCTTGAGGGCGCCCACGCGGCGGCACCAGGCGTAAGCGGCGCGCATGAGCGCGCGGCCGACGCCACGCCGGCGGGCGTTAGGCGCAACCGCGAGGGTCAAGATCGCCACGTGCTCCAAGCGCTCGGCGGGCGCGCGGTGCAGTTCCAGCCAGCCCACCACTCTGCCCTCGTCAGCGGCCACCAGGTAAAGCGACCGGCTCTGCACGCGGGCGCCCAGACGGACGGCCAGATGGTTCACGCTCTCGGCGGTGTCGTTAACGAAGAAGCTCCCCTCGTCATAGATGCCCTCGAGCAGAGCGTGAACCTCGGCCGCGTCAGCGCGCGTGGCTTCCCTAACCAACATGCGGCGAGTATACGTGCGCGCTCCGCCCGTCCGGAGGGGCGGCCGGCCTCTCGCCCCTGCTAAGCTATGGGCCGCCGCCGCGCGGCGCAGCCACACCACCGAACCGCACCCGCAGCGCCCTCGCCGGCGCGTGCGCCCGCGGCTTCCGGCGGCGCGCCCACGCGGACTCACCGGAGGTCAGAAGTTGCGTAGTCTCGTTTCCGCGGAATCCGTCACCGAAGGGCACCCCGACAAGCTCGCCGACCGCATCAGCGACAGTGTGCTGGACGCCATCCTCAAGGATGACCCCGGGGCCCGCGTGGCAGCCGAAACGCTGCTCACTAGGGGGTTAGCGCTCGTGGCCGGCGAGGTCACGACCAGCGCGGACGTGGACGTTCAAGCCATCGTGCGCAAGGCCGCGCGCGACGTGGGCTACACCCACGCAGAGTACGGCTTCGACGCCGACCACTCCGCGGTGCTCATCGCAATCAACGAGCAAGCGCCCGACATAGCCCGCGGCGTGAACCGCGCCGTGGAGGCCGGTAGCGGCGACCCGTACGACCTGACGGGCGCCGGCGACCAGGGCCTCATGTTCGGTTACGCCATCCGCGAAACTCCGGAACTCATGCCGTTGCCCATCCAGCTGGCGCACGACCTGGCGCGGCGCTTGGCGGAGGTACGCCACGCGGGCATAGTGCCTTACCTCAGGCCCGACGGCAAGGCGCAGGTGACCCTCGAGTACGAGGACGGCCAGGCCGTGCGCATCAGCTCAGTGGTGCTCTCAGCTCAGCACCACCCCGACGTAGATCAAGGCACCATCAGGGACGACCTGTACCGCCATGTGCTCCAGGCCGTGGCCCCCGCCGCCATGCTCGACGCCGAGACGCGCTACCTGATAAACCCCACCGGCAGCTTCGTGGAGGGCGGCCCCACGGCAGACGCGGGCCTGACTGGCCGCAAGATCATCGTGGACACGTACGGCGGCGCCGCCCCTCACGGCGGGGGCGCCTTCAGCGGCAAGGACCCCACCAAGGTGGACCGCTCCGCCAGCTACTACGCGCGCTACATAGCCAAGAACGTGGTGGCCTCCGGCCTGGCCGACAGGTGCCAGATCCAGCTGGCGTACGCCATCGGGGTAGCGCGGCCCGTGGGGCTGTACGTGGAGACGTTCGGCACGGGCGTCATGCCTGACGAGCGCCTGGCGGACCTGGTGCAGGCCACCTTCGACGCGCGGCCCGCCGCCATCATCGAGAAGCTCGACCTCAGGCGGCCCATCTACGCCGCCACCAGCGCGTACGGTCACTTCGGGCGCCCCGGCTTCCCTTGGGAGGCCACGGACCTGGCCGAGACGCTACGCGAGAAGGGTGCGCGGGTAGCTTGAGTACGGCCGGCGCGCTTCCCCTGAGCCCCACACCCCACGCCGCTGCGCCCTACGGCACCCGTGGTAAAAGAAGGGCCATATGGGCAGAATAGTCCTGGGTAATCGCGAGGGTTCCTTCGCGATCCGTCAGGGGCGCCACGTACTGGAACGCCTCACCGACGAGTGGCCCGATCTTCACCTCACCCTAAGGACCGTCAACGGCACCGCCGGGACGGAAGTCCAACCCCTGCTCGACGCCCTTCTCAGAGGCGACGTTGGCATGGCCGTGGTGCAACTCGAATGCTTGCCGAGCCAACTGCCGGAAGGGCTGACCCTGGTGGCTGTCCCTCGCCGTGGTGAGGCCCGCTCCGCGCTAGCTGCGCGTGGCCGCGCGAGCGTCGCGGACCTGGAGGCCGGCTCCACGGTGGCTGTGCCCTCCGCGCGTGACGCCGCCTTCCTGGCCGCCCTGCACGGCGGCCTCAAGCCCGAGGTCGTCACCGATCACGCAGAGGCCCTGCTCGGTCGGCTGGCGCGCGGCGAGTTCGGTGCGCTGGTGCTGCCCGCCCTGGCCATCACCACACTGGATCACCGCAACGCAATAGATGTAGTCCTTGAGGAGAACGAGTTCACGCCCGCGCCCGGTCAGGGGGCCATCGGCCTCCTCGTGCGCGAGGACGACGACGTGGCGTTCGAGGCCGCCTACTCACTGCAGCACCGCCCCAGCTTCGACCGCACCAGAGCCGAGCGGGCGTTCGCAGCGGCCCTGGACGGCCATACCGTTGGCGCGCTCGCCAGCGTAACGGACGACGGCGAGCTGACGCTCTTCGGCGCGGTGGTCAAGGACGGCACCACGCTCCAGGCCAGCACCTCAGGCGAAGCGCGCGAGGCGGAGGACCTGGGCCGCGAGCTAGCGCAAGACGTAACCGCGCAGCTTGCCGCCCTGTAACGAACAGAAACCTAGCCGAGAACTGGGCCGAAGCCCAACCCGCGCGACCGGTCGAACCCGCGCCGTGAAGCGGGCTGAAACTTAGCCCGAGGCGGCCTTGGCCGCGTTGCGTTCGGCTATGACCTTGTCGGCCACGTGCTGCGGTACGGCCTCGTACCGATCGGCCTTCAGCGAGAACGCCCCGCGCCCGCCCGTCATGCTGCGCAGGTCGGCTGAGTACTGCTGGATCTCGGCTAGGGGCACATGCGCCGAGACCACGCTGACGGAACCCTCGCTGTCCATGCCGAGGATACGCCCACGCCTGGAGTTCAGGTCGGAGATGACGTCGCCCGTGAACCGGTCCGGCACGCGCACCTTCACCAGCATAAGGGGCTCAAGCAGCACGGGTGACGCCTGCTCCAGCGCCTCCCGAAGCGCGAACGTTGCCGCGGACTGGAAGGCTATGTCCTTAGAGTCGACCGGGTGGTCCTTACCGTCGTAAACGATGACCTTTACGTCCTGCACAGGGAAGCCGCCCAGTGCGCCAGCCTCTAAACCAGCGCGGGCGCCCTTCTCGCAGCTCGACTGGAACTGGGTGGGGATGGACCCGCCGACCACCTTCCAGTCGAACTCGAAGCCGCCGCCGCGCGGCAGCGGCTCGACCTTCAGCGCCACCTCGGCGAACTGACCCGCGCCGCCTGATTGCTTCTTGTGCCGGTAGCGGGCGTCGCCCTTGCCTTGGATGGTCTCGCGGTACGCCACCAGTGGTGCGCTGGTCTCGACCTCGATGCCGCGCTCAGCTAGTGACGCCACGGCTATCTCGAGGTGCACGTGCCCCATGCCCCACAGCACGGTCTGCTTGGTGTCGGGGTTGCGCTCCAGCAGCAACGTGGAATCGGCGTCTAGCAGGCGGGTCAGGCCGTCGCCCAGCTTGTCCTCATCCGCGCGGGTCTTGGGGTGCAGCGCCAGTGCCATGACCGGCGCCGGCAGCCGAATGGGCGCCAGCACGAAACGGTTCTGCGGGGTGGTGAGGGTGGAGCCGGTCTTGACCTCGTCGGCCTTGGTGAGGGCGCCGATCATGCCGGCACTAAGCTCGCCCACCTCAGTCAAGTCCTTACCGTTGGGCATGTACAGGTGCGACGTACGGATGTCCGCGCCGGACTTGGCGCCCACCAGCGGCGCGCCTGCCTT
>JBBAFX010000056.1:0-10997 GCA_041655195.1 Trueperaceae bacterium | reverse complement strand
CCCTCATCCTTCTGGGCCGCTGGTTCGAGGCGCGCGCTAAGGGGCGCACGGGCGAGGCCATCCGCTCGCTCATGGCGCTGCAACCACCCACCGCGCGCGTGGTGCGGGACGGGGTGGAGGAAGAGATCGACGTGGGCCAGGTGCGCCGCGGCGACGTGGTGGTGGTGCGCCCCGGCGAGCGCCTGCCGGTCGACGGCGTGGTGGTAGAGGGCGCCTCGTTCGTGGACGAGTCCATGATCAGCGGCGAGCCCATGCCTGTGGCCAAGGAAGCCGGCGCGGAGGTGGTGGGTGGCACCATGAACACCACCGGGGCGTTCCGCTTCCGCGCCTCCAAGGTGGGCGCCGACACGGTGCTCTCGCAGATCATCGCCATGGTGGAAGCCGCGCAGGGCGCCAAGCTGCCCATCCAGGCGCTGGTCGACAAGGTGGTGGCCTGGTTCGCGCCCGCCGTCATGGCCGTGGCGGCCGTAACGTTCCTCGTGTGGCTCATCTTCGGTCCGGAGCCCGCGCTGACTTTCGCGCTCGTGAACATGGTGGCCGTGCTGATCATCGCCTGCCCGTGCGCCATGGGCCTGGCCACTCCCACCTCCATAATGGTGGGCACGGGCAAGGCCGCCGAGATGGGCGTGCTCTTCCGTAACGGCGTGGCCCTCCAGAGCGTGGGCGGCGCCGACGTGGTGGTGCTCGACAAGACCGGCACCCTCACCGAAGGTCGCCCGGAGCTGACGGACGTGGTGCTGGCGGCAGGCGCCGGCCTGGACGAGCGCAGCCTGCTCGCACTAGTGGCGGGCGTGGAGTCAGGCTCCGAGCACCCCGTAGCCAGCGCTATCGTGAGAGGCGCTGCCCAGCGCGGCGCCGCTGCGGTCGAGGTGAGCGGCTTCGCGGCCGTGCCCGGTCACGGCGTCACCGCCACCGCTCAGGGGCAACGGGTTTACGTAGGCAACGCGCGCTACATGAGCAAGGTCGGCGCCGACGCCAGCGCGCTCACAGGCGCCGCCGGCGAGTTGGCGGCCAAGGGCCGCACGCCCATGTACGTAGCGCTCGAGGCTGAAGGTGGCGCTGGCGCAACCGCGGCGGGCGGCGGCCAGGGCGCAACCGGAGCGCCGGTGGTGGCGGCCCTTCTGGCCGTAGCAGACCCGATCAAGCCCACCACGCCCGAGGCCATAAACGCCCTGCACGATCTGGGCCTGCGCGTGGTCATGCTGACCGGCGACACGCGCCCCACCGCCGAGGCAATAGCCGCACAGCTAGGCATTGACGACGTGGTGGCCGAGGTGTTACCCGGCGACAAGGCTGCCACCGTGGCCGCCATGCAGGAAGCCGGTAGCAAGGTGGCCTTCGTGGGCGACGGCATCAACGACGCCCCCGCCCTGGCCCAGGCCGACGTAGGTGTGGCCATAGGCACCGGCACCGACGTGGCCATCGAGTCCGCCGACGTGGTGCTAATGAGCGGCGACCTGCTCGGGGTGCCCAACGCTATAACCCTCTCGCGCGCCACCCTCAACAACATCAAGCAGAACCTCTTCTGGGCGTTCGCCTACAACGTGGTGCTCATACCTGTGGCCGCCGGGGTGCTTTACCCAGCGTTCGGCATTCTGCTCTCACCCATGTTCGCGGCCGCGGCCATGGGGCTCTCCAGCGTGTTCGTAGTAACCAACGCGCTCAGGCTCAAACGCTTCCGGGCGCCGAAGGTGGAGCGGTCGGCCCGCCCCACACCGGCCACCGCTGGGGCGCTGGCCGGGTAACTACAGCCCGTACAAAGCCTGACACAGGGCGCCGAGCGACCGGTTCGGCGCCCTAACTGGTTAACAGACTCCTAATCCGTTTGACAGTTCGAGCCTGGCCCTGGATATAGTGCGGAGACGGACAAATCCATAGGTCGCGGCGCCCGAACGCCGTCGTTCGTGTACCGCGACATCGCTAACTGTCGTCGGAGAGGACACGTTTATGAAGCGATTGACCGCAATGGTCGCAGTACTAGCGCTCCTGGGAGGGCTCGCCTTCGCCCAGGACCCCATCCGGATCGGGGTTAACCTCGAGCTTTCCGGGCGTATGGCCGTCACGGGTAACGACACCCTCTACGGCATCCAGGTCGCCCTGTCTCAGCAGCCCACTCTGCTCGGTCGCATGGTTGAACTCTCCGTCTGCGACAACGCCAGCACGGTCGAAGGCTCGGTGGCCTGCGCCAACCGCTTCGTCGACGAGGGCGTGGTCGCGGTGCTCGGCTCGTACTCCACCAGCCACACCATCCCCGCAGCGCAGGTGCTCCAGCCGGCCGGCATAGTGCTGGTAAGCACGGGCTCCACCAACCCCGCCACTACCCAGATCGGCGATTACATCTTCCGCATCCCCTACACCGACCAGTTCCAGGGTGCTGTGGCCGCGCAGTACGCCTACAACGACGTGGGCGCGCGCAACGTAGCCATCTTCCGCCAGCAGGACGACGACTACTCCGTAGGCCTCGCCGGCTTCTTCCAGGACGTGTTCGAAGACATGGGTGGCAGCACCACCGTTCTCGACTACACTTCCAACAACGTTGACTTCTCGGCCCAGATCAACAACCTGCGCTCCTTCGCGCCGGACATGATCTACTACACCGGCTTCTGCGCCGAGGCCGCGTCGCTCGTGCCGCAGCTGCGCCAACAGGGCTTCGGCATGCAGATCCTGGGCGGCGACGCCGCCGATGACTCGCAGTGCCCCGACGGTGGCGGTGTGGCGTTCAACGACTTCACCTTCACCAGCTTCGGTGAGCCCGAAGTGCTCGAAGGCGACGCCGCCGAGCGCGCCGCCGAGTTCGGCGAAGCGTTCCTGCAGGTGCATGACGCCATCCACTTCACCGGCTTCACCCTCTCCGGCGCCGACGGCTACAAGGTCGTCTGGCAGGCCGTGAACGACGCCGGCAACACCAACGGCGCCGCCGTGCGCGACGCGCTCCAGGCGCTCGAGGACTTCCCCGGCGTGTCGGGCGACATCACCTACGTCGGCACCGACGGCACCCCGGCCAACCGCGTCATGGGCCTCTACGCCTACCAGTTCGACGGCAATAACTGGGTCAAGGCCACGCTGCGGGGCATCTCCCTCGACTGACCCCAGCGCTCTGAACCAACGCTGAAGCGGTGGAGCGGCAAGGGACCTAAAAGCCCTTGCCGCCCGCCTTATCGACAGGTAGGTGGCCGCGAGGTGAGCGGCCGAATGTAGACCACAACAGGCGCCTCGCCGGGGCGCCCAGTCTAGGAGCACAGTTTGTCGGCAATATCTTCGACAGCAAAGCGCAAGCGCGCATGGCTGCCATGGGCCATCGGCCTGGGCCTCGTCGGGCTCATCGTCTGGCGCATGTTCTATCTCTACAGCATCAACCCCGCCTTCAACGGCGCGTTCTTCGCCGGCGCCTTCGTGCGCTCATTCCAGCTGGGTAGCCTCTACGCGCTCATAGCGCTCGGCTACACCATGGTCTACGGCATCATCCGGCTCATCAACTTCGCCCACGGCGAAGTGTTCATGGTCGGTGCGTTCGCCGCGTATTTCCTCTTCACCCTCACGCCCCTGGCGCTGCCCGTGGCCATAATCGTGGCTCTGATAGTCACGTACGGCTTCATGCAGATCCTCAACTTCTGGCGCGGCAGCATGACCGACCCCTTGGTGCTAGCAGGGGGAGCGCTAGCGTTCATAACCGTGACCATCGCGCTCGCGAGCACCACCCTCGGGTGGCTGGCGGCGATGGTGGCCAGCATGTTCGTGACCGGCGTGCTGGGGGTCACTATCGACCGCGTGGCCTACCGCCCACTGCGGGGCGCCCCACGTAACTCCATGCTCATCACCGCCATCGCGGTGTCGTTCTTCCTGCAGAACTTCGGCATCCTCGCCTTCTCCAACCGGCAGACGCCGTTCCGGCCCCCCAGCTTCTGGACGGGCCCCCTGCAGTTCGAAGTGCTGGGTGAAACCCTCTTCACTTCCTGGATGGTGGTGCTTGTACCCATGGTCACCGCCGTGCTGGTAGTGGCGCTCACCCTGTTCGTCACGCGCACGCGCCTCGGTAAGGCCATGCGCGCCACCGCTCAAGACGCCGAGACCGCCCGCATGATGGGCGTGAACGTTGACCGCGTCATAGCCACCACGTTCCTGCTCGGCTCCATGCTCGCGGCCGCCGCTGCGGTCATGTGGGGCATGACCTTCGGCAGCATCAACCAACCCGCCATCTTCGGCATCCTGCCTGGCATCAAGGCGTTCGCGGCCGCCGTCATCGGCGGCATCGGCAGCCTGCCGGGCGCCGTGGTGGGCGGCGTGCTGCTCGGCTTCCTAGAGAACTTCCTGACCGCCCTCTTCCCGCGCACGCAGTCGTTCGCGGGCATAACCGAGTACAAGGACACGTTCGCTTTCGTGGCCATGATCCTCATCCTCTTAGTTCGCCCCAGCGGGATCATCGGCGAAGACCTCTCGGAGAAAGTATGAGCGCCTCCAAAGGCCCCGGGCCGCAAGGTGCGCCGGCGAAGGCCGCCACCCTCAGCCCCGCCGAGGCCGGCTACAAGCCCCATTACCTCCTGAACCGGTCGCGTAACACGCTGCTCACGCTCGCTGGGCTGGCGCTCGTGGCCGTCATCCTCTTCTTCGTAGACAGTAGCGGCGGCACCAAGATGCAGCAGGTGTTCGCCCTGTTCGCCATCTGGGGCATAGCCACGGTCAGCCTCAACCTCGTCAACGGCGTTACCGGCATCCTGTCGCTGGGTCACCACGGCTTCATGCTGATAGGCGGCTACGTGACCGGCCTGCTGATCCTGCCGCAGGCGGCGCGCGATAACCTCTCCGCCTCAGCCCGCTCGAGCCTGTCGGACTTCGCCATCGGGCTCTCGGTCGAGAACTGGATGCGGGCCCTGGGCCTCGATTTCCTGGCCACCCCCGAAACGCTCTGGGCCAGGTTCCTGATAGCCGTGTTCATCGGTGGCCTGATGGCCGCCCTGTTCGGCATAGTGGTTGGCTTCCCCAGCCTCAGACTGCGGGGCGATTACCTCGCCATCGTTACGTTCGCGTTCGGCGAAGCCATAAGGTTGCTGGCCTCCACGCCCATGATGGCGTCGTTCACCAACGGCGCGCTGGGCTTCGCCGGGGTCCCCTCCGAGTTCGGTAAATCGGTCTGGTGGACGTTCGGCTTACTCTCCATAGCCGTGTTCGTCATGGCGCGCCTCAAGTACTCCTCGTACGGGCGGGCGCTGCAGGGCATCCGCGAGGACGAGATAGCCGCCGAAGCGATGGGCGTACACACCGCGTACCACAAGGTACTGGCCTTCGCCATTTCCGCTTTCTTCGCCGGAGTGGCGGGCGGGCTGTGGGTCAGTTGGGTGGGCACCGCACGCCTCGATCTGTTCCTCTTCTTCCTCACCTTCTACTTCCTGGTGGCCATCAGCGTGGGCGGTACGGGTTCCATCACCGGCGCCCTCATAGGCACCGCGCTGGTCGTGTGGGTGCGCCAGTACGGCGACCCGCTAGAGCAGTCGTACCCGCTCAGCACCTGGGTGCTGGCTTTGGGTTGCGTGCTCCTGGCCGTAGCGCTTATTGCGTTCCTGGTCAGGCGCCACAAGCGCCTCAAGCCTGTCACCGGACCGGTCGTGCTGGGCCCACTCGTGCTCGGGGTGTTGGCCGTAGGTTTCGGCCTGTTCGGCACCGAGATGACCGCGTTGCAGCAGTCATGGCAGGGCTTCGGCATGCGCGCCATCACCCTCGCCATACTGCTCATAGCCATCATGATCCTCAGGCCCGCTGGCGTCATGGGCCGTAAGGAGTTCAGTTGGGCCATGCTCTTCCGGGAGCGGCTCGACGAGCCCACCGACGAGGAGCGCAGGCAGGACGCCTGGCTCAGTAACGCCGCCCTGGCGGCGAGCCTGGCCGGCGACGACGAAGAGGAAGACGCCGACGAGAACGGAGGGGCGGTCTGATGCTCGAGCTCAAGAACGTCTACAAGTCGTTCGGCGGCCTACAGGCCATCAGCGACCTCTCGCTGAGCATCAAGCAGGGCGAGATCGTGAGCCTCATCGGCCCTAACGGCGCGGGCAAGACCACGGTCTTCAACCTGATCACGGGTGTGTACCGGCCTGACTCAGGCGAGGTCGACTTCGAGGGCAAGAGCCTTAAGGGCCTCAAGCCCAGCGCCATCGTGGACCGCGGCGTGGCGCGCACGTTCCAGAACCTGCGCCTGTTCACCAACCTAACGGTGCTCGAGAACGTGCTCATCCCTCAGCACCACCGACTCCGCAGCAACTGGTTCAACGCCGTGCTGCGCACTCCCGGTTACCTCCGGCAGGAGCGCGAAGCGCATGACCGCGCGCTCGAGAAACTAGCGTTCTTCGGCCCGCGCCTCATGAGCTTCCGGCTGCATCAGTCGGTGGAGGTGCTCTCGTACGCTAACCGGCGCCGCACCGAGATGGCGCGCGCCATGGCCACCGGCGCCAAGCTGCTGCTGCTCGACGAGCCGAGCGCCGGCATGAACCCCAAGGAGACCCGCGAGATCACCCGCATCATCCGCCGCATGCGCGACGAGGGCGGTTACACCATCCTCCTCGTGGAGCACAAGATGAACCTGGTGAAGGACATCTCCGACCGCGTGGTGGTGCTCGACTACGGCCGCAAGCTGGCCGAGGGCTCCTACCACCAGGTGGTGAACGACCCTGCCGTCATAGAGGCGTACCTCGGCAAGCGCTCCGACAAGGACAGCGCCGTGGCGCGTGCGCAGGCCGCCGACGGCATGTACGCCGACATCGACGAACCCGGGAGCCAGGCATGACCGCTGTGACGACCCACCCCCAGACCGCGCCCGGCGCCGCGCCCGCTGAGCAGCGCGAGCCGCTCCTGCATCTCAGCGACGTGACCACCCATTACGGCCCTATCAGGGTGCTGCACCACGTGGACATGGTCATCTACCCCGGCGAGATGGTGTGCCTGCTGGGCGGTAACGCCTCGGGCAAGAGCACCACGCTCAAGACCATCCTGGGCATAGTGCGCGTGAGCGAGGGCCAGATCCATTTCCGCGGCGAGCGCGTGGATCCACTCTCCACCTCCGACCGAAAACTGCCGCATCTTCCCCAAGATGACGGTGCGCGAGAACCTCGAGATGGGCGCCTACCTCAGGCCCTCTGGCAAGGAGCTGGAGGAGGACATGGAGTACGTGTTCTCGCTCTTCCCGCGCTTGGGCGAGCGGCTGGGGCAGCTCGGCGGCACCATGAGCGGCGGCGAGCAGCAGATGCTGGCCATGGGCCGCGCGCTCATGAGCCGCCCTAAGCTCATCCTCATGGACGAGCCGAGCATGGGCCTGGCGCCGCTGTTCGTGGAACGCATCTTCGAGATCATCAAGCAAGTCAACGACCGCGGCATCAGCGTGTTAGTGGTGGAGCAGAACGCTAACGTGGCGCTCTCCATCGCCGACCGCGGCTACGTGCTGCAGACGGGCGAAGTGGTCCTCTCCGGTGAGGCGCAGGCACTCCTTCAGGACGAGGGCATGAAACGCGCGTACCTGGGCGAGACCTGAGCTACGTATACAGCCAGCTATAAGGCGAGGCGCCACACATGGTTCGTGCGGCGCCTCGTTGTTGGCGTCAACTGGGTGTCGCGCGCTGCGCTTGGGTGTTGGGTCCCGCGGCCGCGGCCGCGGCGGCTGCGGTCAGACGCCGAAGCCCGCCGCGCTGAGTAGGGCGTTCACCTGCTGCCGCTCCGCCGGGGTGAGCTCCCACCGTGCGGCCTGGGCGTTGCGCTGCACCTGCGCTGCGCTGGTGGCGCCCGCGATGACGCTGCTCACGGCGGGCTCCGCCAGCAACCAAGCGAAAGCCAGGTCCAACAGCTCGTAACCGCGCTCCTCCGAGAAGGCGACCAGTTCCTCGATCAGGTCCAAGGTGCCCTCTGTGAGGAGCGATTCCCAGCGCTCGTTACCGGTGACGCGCGTACCCTGCGGCAGCGGCTGGCCCTTACGGTACTTGCCAGTAAGGATGCCGCTGAGGAGCGGGAAGAAGGGCAGGAAGCCGAGGCCCAGTTCGCGGGCGGTCGGCAACACCTCGGCCTCCGGTTCGCGGCGCAACATGCTGTACTCGTTCTGCACGCTCACGAAGCGGGGGAGACCCTGTTCTGCAGCCACCCTCTCGGCTTCCTCCAGTTGCGCTTTGCTGAAGTTCGAGCAGCCGATCTCGATGACCTTGCCGGCGTCCACCAGTTCCTTGAGGGCGCCTAACGTGTCGGCGATGGGCACGTCGTCGTGGGGCCTATGCAGCTGGTAGAGGTCAACGTGATCGGTCTGCAGGCGCTGCAGGCTGCCGTCTATCGAGGAGCGGATGTAATCGGGAGTGGCGCCGCCGACGATGCCGCCGGCTTGGTTGGCCATTCCGAACTTCGTGGCCAGCACCACCTGGTCGCGGCGCCCCTTGAGCACTTCACCCATGAGGCTTTCGCTCTTAGTGGCGCCGTAAGTGTCCGCGGTGTCCATGAAGGTGACACCAGCGTCGATGGCGGCGTCAAGTACGTTCTTGGTGCCTGCCAAGTCCAGGCGGCCACCGAAGTTGTTGCAGCCGAGGCCGATAACGGAGACGTTGAGGGAACCGAGCTTGCGAGTCTGCATGTTTACGAGTTTAGCGCTGGAACGCCCTATTCCGCTGTCCGAGCGGTTGTAACAGCGGTGGCGGCGCGCGCGCCCGGCCTGGTGGTGCGCGGCTATGATTGTAATTACGAACGACAATTCTGAACGGCCGGCACGCACACCCCCGTTGCGTGTGGACGGCGCTCAGCGTCTTGTTGTCGGAGAGGAAAGCTCGGATGAGGAGAATCGCTGCAACCGTAATCACGCTCGCGCTCCTGGCAGGCATGGCCATGGCACAGGACACGATCCGGATCGGAGTTCAACTGGAACTTTCCGGCAGGATGGCGGTAACGGGTAACGACACGCTCTACGGTATGGAGGTGGCGCTCGGTCTGCAACCGGAGGTGCTGGGGCTGCCAGTGGAACTCTCGGTCTGCGACAACGCCAGCACGGTGGAGGGTGCGGTTGCCTGCGCCAACCGTTTCGTGGATGAGGGAGTTGTAGCGGTGCTGGGCTCGTACTCCTCCAGCCACTCCATCCCCGCCGCCGACGTGCTGCAGGCGGCGGGCATAGTCATGGTGGCAACTGGCGCCACCAACCCGGCCGTTACTCAGGCCGGCGATTACATCTTCCGCGTCCCGTACACCGACGAGTTCGAGGGCACGGTGGCCGCCCAGTACGCTTACAACGACCTGGGGGCGCGCAGCGTTGCCATCTTCAGGCAGCAGGATGACGATTACTCCGTCGGTCTGGCCGGCTTCTTCGAGGACGGCTTGGTGAGGCTAGGTGGCGACACGTTAGTGCTCGATTACGCCGCCAACACCGTGGACTTCACTGCCCAGATCAACAACATGCGCTCCTTCCAGCCTGACCTGATCTACCTGTCCGCGTTCTGCGCCGAGAACGCGTCGCTGGTGCCGCAACTACGCCAGCAGGGCTTCACGCAACCCATCCTCGGTGGCGCCGCCATGGACGACTCGCAGTGCCCTGACGGTGGCGGCGCGGTGTTCGACGGCATCGAGTTCTTCAGCTTCGGCGAACCGGCCGTGCTCACGGGCGCAGCTGCCGACCGCGCGCGCGAGTTCCACGCGGCGTTCTCGCAGCAGCACTCCGACGATCACTTCACCGGCTTCACCCTTTCGGGAGCAGACGCGTACCGCGTGGTGTGGCAAGCCATCAACGACGCAGGCAGTTACGACAGCGCAGCCGTGCGCGACGCTCTCCAGGCCCTTGAGGACTTCCCGGGCGTTTCCGGCGACATCACGTACGTCGGCACCGACGGAAGCCCGGCCAACCGCGTCATCGGCATCTACGCTTTCGAGTTCGCCGATGACGGCTCCTGGAGCAAGGTCACCTTGAGGGGAATCTCGCTGGAGTAAGTCGGCCGCGGGTTGACGATAAGAGTTAATGGGCGGCGCCTATCGATAGGCGCCGCCCATTAGTGCTGGTAGTCCGGTTTTGGCTACTGCTTGAGCGCCGCCGGGAGTAGCTCTTGTGGGAAGTTCTGGTACGCCACCCAGCGCGTGTAACGGTCTATGGCCAGGGTGCCCACAGAGGTGCCGCGTCCGTCGGACGTAGCAGGGTACGGACCGCCGTGCACCATGGCCGGGCCTACTTCCACGCCCGTGGGCCACTGGTTCACGATCACGCGGCCCGCCTTGGTGGCCAGCGCCTCCACTAGCTCATCCTGTTCGCTCAGTTCCGCCGGTTGGCCCTGGAGGGTGGCGGTAAGCTGCCCCTCCATGCTCTCAGCGAACTCGAGCAGCTGGTCTTGCGAGTCGTAACGAAGAAGCAGTGTACTGGGGCCGAAGACCTCGGACACTAGCGCTGGCTCCGCGAGCGCGGCCGCCAAGGGGGCCTGCCACAGGGTGGGAACGCCCTCAGTTGCCCCAGCGCCGGCCTGGCCCTTGGCCAGCGGCTGGCCGCCGGCGGCTTCCAGCTCCGAGAGGCCACGACCGTAGAGCTCGCAGACGCGGGCGTTCAGCATGGTGCCCGCCTGGGCGCCCTCGGTCAGTTCGGTCAGGCGCTGCGCCACGGCGTCGCCCTCGCTGCCAGCGGGGAGGAGCACCACGCCGGGGTTGGTGCAGAACTGGCCCACGCCCAGCGTGAACGACCCGAACAGCCCCTCGGCCACCTCGCCACCGCGCTCGGCAGCGGCCCGCGGCAGCACGAACACGGGGTTCACACTGCCCATCTCGGCGTACACGGGGATGGGTTCGGGGCGTGAGGACGCCAGGCGCGTAAGGGCGTCGCCGCCCGCGCGTGAGCCGGTGAAGCCTACTGCCTTCACTACCGGCAGTTGCACCAGCGCGGCGCCTACCTCGTGGCCGTCGTCCATGACGAGGGCGAACACGCCTGCCGGCATGCCGGTGGAGGCGGCGGCCGCAACGATGATGTCGGCCACCTGCTGTGAGGTGCCGGGGTGACCCGGGTGCGCCTTGGCTAAGAC
>JBBAFX010000055.1:0-11046 GCA_041655195.1 Trueperaceae bacterium | reverse complement strand
CCCGCGCCGGCAGGCCCTGAGCCGCGCCCGTCAGCGCCTCGGCCGTCGCCGTGTCCACGGCCAGCCCGAGCGCTGCGGAGAGCCACTCGCTCACCTGCGCGGTGGTGAAGGGGGTGAGCTCCACCGCCGTGTTCGCTTGGAAAGCCGCCGCTTCGCCCGCCAGGGCAACCTCCACCAACTTGGCGCCACCGCGCTTCAGCCGGTTCGTGAGGAGGATGCGGCTGCCCGCGTCCAGCCAGTGCCCACCCTCCACGAGGAGCACCAGCCCGTGCGCCTCCGCATCTTGTGCGAGTCGCTCCGTGACCTCCTCCTCGGCGGGATCGAGTGGCAGCAGCTCGCCGTAGGCGCGCGCTAGCGCCCTTAGATGCACGCCCGTGTCGGCCGGATCGGCCACCACGCGCCTGACGACCTTGCCGGCTATGCCGGCACGCACCTCCATCTCGTTGAGCATGCGGGTGAAGCCGGCGCCGGGTTGACCCGTCAGGTGCAACACGCGTTCCTGTGGGACGCTCGCGCCCGCAGCCAAGAACACATCGAGCGCTTCCAGCGCCGCGTCGCGGCCCACCAGGCGGGTCTGCCGCAGCGGTCCCTCGCGCGTGAGCTTGAGGGGCGTATCGCCGGCCACCACGGTGTTGCGACCGACATGCTTGGCCATGTAGAGGCGCATGTCGGCGCGCTCGAAGAGTTCCTCACTCCGCCCGCTGCAACCGGGCTCGTCGGTAGCGGCCACGCCCACGCTAACGTTCACGCTCACCCAGACGGCGGCCGCCACGGGGTTAGCCACCACCTGGTCGCGCACGCGCCGCGCCACAGCCTCGGCCACCTCCTGGGTGGTGCCGGGCAGCACAAGCAGGAACTCGTCGCCGCCGTAACGGAAGAGCATGTCGCCGGCGCGCAACACACGGCTGGCGCGCTCGGCCACCGCCTTGAGGGCGGCGTCGCCGGTGGCGTGGCCGTACACGTCGTTAAGGGTTTTGAGGTGGTCCACGTCGAGCATGGCCAGCGCGTAATCCGTGCCGCTACGCGCTCGCTCGAGGGCCAGTTCGTCGAGCAGGTCGCTTAGACCCGTTCGTTGATAGGCGCCGGTGAGGTCGTCTAGAAGGAGGCGCTCCACCGCTGCAGAGTCTAGCAGCCGAGTTCTTACGTGCTGCTCACTCGGAACGCGTCCAGGAGCGGCACCTTACCCTCGGCCTGGCGGCAGGGACCGCATGGGCCGGTCGTTAGCGAGCCGGGATCCTCAGACGGGGATGATGGCCACCAGGCCGAGGAGCATGAACTGCGTGATGAGCGTCCAGTCGCCCACCCCGAACGCCCCCAGCAGCAGGGCGGGCAGGGCGGCAAGCATGGCGGCCACCAGCTGCGGCTCGATGCGCGAGGCGGCGGCGCCGCTCCAGCTCGAGTACTTCTCGAGGCTGAGAACGACCAGACCGAGCAGCGACGCGGCGCCGATCAGGGCCGGCAGCAGCGAGTCGAGGCTCACGGCCGCGCCGGCGCTGGAACCTAACCAGCTGAGCAGCAGCGCGGCGGGCACCAGCAGTACGACCAGGATGCCGATGGCGGGCAGGGTGCGGCCGAAGGAGCGGGTGAGCGGGTCTACTGGCTTCACGCCGATGTCGAAGTGCGGCCCCAGCAAGCCGCTGGCTGTGCGCGCCAGGAGGAGGGCAGCCAGCAGCACTCCCAGTGCGCCGCCGAGCATGCCGGTGGTGCCTGCGGCGGGCGCGGCCGCGCCGTCTTGGCCCGCCGCGCTCAGCAAGGGCCCGCCACCGTGGGCGGCCAGCACTGCCACCATCGCTAGCAGCGCAGCCACCAGCGTGAAACCGAGCCTTAGGAGCGGTCGCCGGTACAGCCCCACCGCGGAGCGCCACGCTAACGCCTGCCACTGCGGCGCCTGGCTGCCTGGCAGCGGCAGCGAGCGGCGCGGTTTGGTGGCGCCGGGCCGGTCATGCAGGGCGTCGAGCAGGCGGCGGCGCTGGCCGGAGTCGCCTATACCGGCTAGGCCCATGCCGCCGCCGAAGCCGCCACTCATGCCAGCCATGACCGCCATGAGCTGCGAGGTGCGCAGCGCCTGCAACTGGCTGAGCACCAGGCTTTGTGGGGCGAAGCGTGGCGGCCACTCAGAGCGGAGCGACTTGACCACGGCCAGCTGCGTATTAAAGAGCGCTATGAGCGGGATGAGCAGCACCCACGGCGAGTTGATGGTTAGGCCGGCCAGGGGCAGGAAGACGGGCGCTTCAGCGCCGCCGGCGCCACTGGTGAAGTTGAGCACCGCGCTAGCCACCATTAAGAGGGCCAGGACCCCCGCCACCAGTAGCGAGGTACGGTTGGCGGCCGCCCGGGCCGCGTGCGGGCCGTGGTGCGCGTGACTTACGTACCGTAACCACCTGAGGTCGAGGAGCAGCAGGGCCAGGATGGCTAGTTCGGGCGCGGCGTACCAGGCCTGGAACCCGAAGAGCGCCGGCGCCAGCAGCGACCAAACGGCCCCAATGACCAGAGCAGCCACCACGGCGCCCGCCTGCTTGACGCGGTAACGCCAACGCAGCACCGCCCACGGCTGCTGCGGGCCGAGCGCGAGCCTGTAGAGGTCACGTTTGTCGAGCGTGAGTGGCGGCGCCCGGCCTCCGATGAGCGTTAGGACGAGAACCACAGCGCCAGCAGCGGAGAGCACGGCGGCGGGCGAGGGCAGGAACGTTGGGAGCGGCTCGATGGTCTCCACCCCGGCGATGACGAACACCACCAGCCAGAAGATCAGGTAGAGGATAGTCCACCAGCCCACCGCGCGGCCGATCCAGCGCCGGTACGACTCGGCGGCGCGGCCCACAGTGCGGCGGCGCAGGTACGGTACAGCGGCGGTACGCCCGGGCCCGCCGGTGTCGGCGCTGAGCCGCGCGCTCATCCGTGCAACAGCCCGTTATCGAGCCTCAGGAGCCGCGGTTTGAGGCGGTCGACGAGTTCGACCTGGTGCCCCGTCAGCATCACCGCGCCCCCGGAGGAGGCGCGGGCGCGCAGCGCGTCGGCGAGCAGCTCCTGCGATTCGATGTCGAGGCCGTTGAACGGCTCATCCAGCAGGGTGAGGGGCCGCTCGAGCCCCAGCGCCAGTGAGAGCGAGAGCTTCTGGCGCATGCCGCGCGAGTGGGTGCCGGGGAACTCGTCGAGCTTCTCTTCCAGCCCGAAACGCGCCAGCCACTCCAGGGCGCGGTCGTCGGCGTCTTGCACCTGGTAGACGAGCGCGTTGAAGCGCGCATGCTCGCGCAGGGTGAGGTCCTCGTACAGGGCGGGTTCGTCGGGCACGAACACGAAGCGCTGCCGCACGGCCAGGCTGCCGTTGGGGCGACCGAAGAGATCGATGTTGCCGCGGCTGGGGAGCAGGCCCACCAGTGCGCGGAGCAGGGTGCTCTTGCCGGCGCCGTTCGGGCCAGTGAGCAGCGCCAACTCACCACGCTTCAGCGTGAAGGTGACGTCCTCAACGATGTGCACGCCGCCGAGGCTCACGTAGAGCTCGTCGGTGCTGATGGGCGGGGCGTCGCTGCCGGCGCCAGCTGCGGCCGGGTCGGCTTGGTTCCGTGATGTGCTCACTCTAAGTAGCGACTCTAACAGTGCGCCGCCCGGGACCTACGGGGTCCGGGCGGCGCGCGGGGCTGCTAGTTGGGCGTGGCCTTTACGGTGCCGGGCGGTGTCGAGCGGTACCGCGCGGTGTTTAGCGGCCCTCGCCGATAGTGCGCGTTCGGGCCTCAGCCCAGGGTGATGTCGCTGCTGGTGTCGCTTGGGGCCGCGGTGGCGGTCTTGTCGCCGTTGGCGACCTTCTCGACGCTGATGGTGAGGTTAGCGACCAGCGCGGCGATGGCGCTGATGGCCGCCCACACGGGCAGGAGCACGGCGCCCACGACGCCGATGGTGAGGGGGATCTCGATGAGGACCTTGCCCTCGTCGTTCTTGATGGTGATGCGGCGGACGTTACCCTCGCGCACCAGTTCCTTGACCTTGCTCACAACGGCTTCGCCGGAGACGCGGAACTCTTCGGTGACGGTCCTGCCGCCCGTGGCGTTGGTGCCGGTAGTGTTGTCGGTGGTCTTGTGCTGGTCGGTCATGCGCGTACCTCTTCTCTCTGGTGCCTAGCTGCTGCTAGTGGTTTGTGTGTGTCGCCTGTGGGCAGCCGGCCTCGGGTGTGCCGGTTGCGGCGAACCGCCGTTCGGCAACTCTGCCCCTCTGAAGATAGGGTAGTGCCGGCACCAGTCTTGGCACATCCGTCTTTGGGATGAGCCGCTGATCCCCCTAATGGCCTCTGGACCGTTCCAACACGCTGCGGTGGGCGCGCTGATCCAGCCCTAACTGCCGCAGCGCAGCGGCGTCTTAGACCGCGCACGTCAGCGCGCACAAGGGTCTCGCGGCCCGAGGTGCGCTCTCCCCAGGCTCTCGGCGAAGCGCGTGGCAAGATGACCTACGAGGAGCCGCCCGATGACCTACTTCGTAGTTCGCGTCCTGGTCTACACGCTGGCAGCCTGGGCGGTCCTGAAGGTCGTGCCGGGCCTGGCGCTGCCGCCGGCGCCGTTCGTGGCGCCGCCTTACGGCGTGCTCGTCGCCTACCTGGGCTTGGGCGTGCTGTACGGCGCCCTGCAGGCGGTGGCGCGTCCGTTCCTGCTGTTCTTCGCGGGTCGGCTCTACATCTGGTCACTGGGGATCGTGGCCGTGGTGGCGAACGGCCTGCTGTTCTTGGGCCTCGCCTACTTGAGCCCCGAACCGCTCGGCGTGCCTGGCGGCGAGATCTTCTCGGCAGCTCTCGGCACGCTGCTCATGGGGGTACTGGCCACCCTCCTCGAGGTCCTCACGGGCCTCGATTCACCGCGGCGTGACACCGAGACGCGCACCACGCCCCGTTACTGGCGCTGGCTCTCCATCCTGCCGGGTGACCGTAACCGCGCGGTTGAGGGCCTGCGCATGGTGCAGCTCGTTGGCACCGCCCGCTCGTACGCGCTCGAGCTCCTGGCTTCGTACACGCCGTTAGCGCCCGCGCGGCGCTTCTTCAAACGCCTGCTCTACCGCATAAGGCCGCGCCTCGACGAATCCGATCCCGCCGTCACGCTGCGGCTCATGCTGCAGGAGCTGGGGCCCACGTTCGTGAAGTTCGGGCAGCTGGTAGCGAGCCGCGTGGAGGTGCTGCCGGCCCATTGGCGCGGTCAGCTGGAGCTGCTACAGGACCGGGTGCGCGCCTTCCCGTTTAGCGAAGTAGAGCGCGTGGTGGAGGCGGAGCTGGGCGCTCCCCTGGAGGACCTCTACCTGGAGTTCGACCCGGAGCCGCTGGCGTCGGCGTCCATGGGGCAGGTGCACGCTGCGTCGCTGCTAGACGGCACGCAGGTGGTGGTGAAAGTGCAGCGCCCCAACATCCTCGTCATCACCCGCGCGGACCTGAACATCTTGCGCGACCTGCTGCTCATGCTGGAGACCCGCTTCCGGCGCTTCCGGCAGCTGGGCCTCCTGCCGCTCTTCGATGAGTTCGCGGAGACGCTGGTGGGCGAGCTTGATTACGAGACGGAGGCGTACCAGGCGCGCATGCTGGCACACAACCTGGCGGAGTTCGACTTCGTGGAGGTGCCGGCGGTGCACCCGGCGTACACCACGCGCCGGGTGCTGACCATGCAGCGGGTGGCGGGCGTGAAGATCACGGACGTGGCGGCGCTGGAGGCCGCCGGCGTGAACCGCCGCGACCTGGCGCTCAAGTTCTTCCGCACGCTCATCAAACAGGTGCTGTTCGACGGTTTCTTCCACGCGGACCTGCACGCTGGCAACGTCTGGTACGACGTGACGCGCGAGAAGATCCTGTTCCTCGACTTGGGTGCGGTGGGACAACTGAGCCGCAGCGACCGCGTGCGGTTGGGCCAGCTCATCTGGTCCATGCACGACCGCGCCGCCGCGCCCGCCGCGCAGGTGGTGTTGGCGCTGTGCGAACGCCCGCGGGAGCCGGTGAACATGGTCCGGCTGCGGCGCGACGTGGAGCGGCTCATCAACCGACACCTGGTGCTAGACAGTCAGGTGGACGGCATCTCCGAGCTCTTCACCGAGTTGGTGAGGTTGCTGGTGCGTCACGGTCTTCTGCTGCGCCCCGAGTTCACCATGGCGTTCAAGAGCATCGGCCAGGGTGAGGCGCTCATGCGCACGCTGATGGGCGACGCGCAGCCGGGCGCCATCGTAGACATAGCTTTCCGCACGATCAGGAACATGCTGCTGAGGCGGCTGGAACCGCTGCGTTTCAGCAGCGAGTCGGTGCTGCCGCTGGCGCGCGAGGCGGTGGGCCGTGTGCCGAACATCGTTTCTGCCGTGACCGCGTTGCTGGACGATTTCGAGCACGGCCGCACCGCCCTGCAGCTCGACGTGGGCAGCGTGAACCGGCGCATCAACGACGTTCAGTCCAGCTTCGAGCGCGGCTTCCGGCGCATGGTCCTCAGCATCTCGCTGGCGGGCCTGCTCCTCGGCTCCTCGCTGCTGCTGCTGGCGCCCCTGTCCGACATCGTCAGCAGCACGGAGCTGTTCGTGATCCGCTTGGCGGCCGGCATCGGCGTCACGGTCAGCGGCATCATGACCGTGAGCATCGTGGCCACCATGCTGTGGCCCATGGGCCGGAGGTACGGGGAGGACGAGCGCTAGCTCAGCCTGCGCGAGTCAGCCCAGCGCCGCGCCTGTTTCCGCCAGCATGATCAGCAGGCCACATGGTGCCTGGCTATCGTTGCGGGGCTCAACCATGAGCTCGCCGGAGAAGGTGAGCAACTCGCCCTCCTTCAGGCGATTGGGCTCGCCCATCAGCACCACGTTGCCCTCGCCGCGCATGCAGACGATGGTCACATGGCACCCGACGTGGTCGTGGACGGGCATGCCCTTGCCGGGCGGCAGGTTCAGGTAGAGGGTCGTCATACCGCCGCCCTTGAAGAGCAGGTTCGGTTTGGCGTCGGTGCTACCGGGCGCGAAGGCGGCGTTGAGGTCGTGCTTACCGGTGAGGCTTCGCAGGGCGGCCGGGATGGGGCTGCGCTGCTCCGCCTGGAGGTCGTGTTCTTTGACTGTTTCCACGGTCACCAGCATGGCAGTCACCGCCCGCCGGCGCGTTGACTCAGGTGGTGGGCGATAGGAGCGCGGCCCGAGCTCATGAACGAGCTCGGGCCGCGACCCTGGCGAGGAGTTGTGCTTACTCCGCCGCGGGCGGGGTGAGCAGGTTGGCGTACAGGCGGTAGGCGCCCGGTACGTTGTTCTCGATCTGCGTGTGCAGCACGAGGCTGGTGTAGGTGTAGCGGCCCTTGCCCAGCTCGGTAGTGAGCATGGAGCCGAGGAACGGCAGTTCGTCCCAAGTGTCGGGCCACTGCGCGTCGGTCACGCTGAAGAGCGGGGTGTAGTGCTCGTCCCACTCCTGAGCGAAGTACAGGCCGCGCTCCTTGACCCAGTCATCGAAGTCGGCACCCGTGATCTGGTTCGGTGTGGTCATAAGGGGGTTGCCTGGCTCGAGGATCTCGACCTCACCGTCGGCGGCGGTCACGCGCGAGAGCAGCGAAACGCGGCCGAGGGTGATCGGGAACGGCGGCACGGTGTCGGCGTTCCAGGCGTCGGCGGGGCGGTGGTACTGAACGAGCAGGTTGCCGCCCTCCTCCACCCACTTCATGAGGCGCTCGTTGGCGGCCAGCAGGTCAGGGCGCAGGCGGTAGGTGTAGATGCCCACGGCGATCGAGTCGTAGCGGCTGAGGTCGCCGGTGGTGAGGTCGTCCTCGGTGAGGAGGTCGACGTTCATGCCGATCTGGCGCAGGCCCTCGTACACGAGGTCGGAGCCGCCGGCCACGTAACCGACGCGCAGGTTCGGGTCGAAAGCCACCTCGAGCACCTTGACGTTGGCGCTGGCGGGCTCGACGAGGTACGTCTTGCCGACATGCTCGTAGCTGATGACGCGCACGTTGTTGCTGCTGTTGGCCTGGCCTTCGGCGCGCACGGCGAAGTCGTAGGAGCCTTCAGCGATGTCGTCAGACGGCACCAGGGTGAAGGTGGCGCCGCGAGCGTCGCCCTTGCGGTTGAAGCTGAGGTCGATGGAGGCGGGCTCCACTGTCCAGCCTTCGGGGGCGTCCACGAAGATGGTGGTCTCGGCCGGGCCGTTGACGTAGTTCACGGCGGCCACGCTCATCTCCAGGTCGGAGGGGCGCAGCGAATTGAAGACGAGGTTGGCGGGCGTCACGCGCAGCGACACGTCGGGCAGGACGCCGATGATGTCGCGCGAGTCGAGGGTGAACTCGAAGGCCTCGCCGTCGACGGTGTAGCGCACCACGCCGTACACGTCGCCGTAAGCGCGGAACGGGTTGGCGTTGCGGCGGTACGGGTTGTAGTAGGGGGCGTCCTCCGCGGCGGTGACCAGGAAGGTCTGCTTGACAGTCTCGCCGTTCGTGAGCGCGGCGCCGGTGGTGTCGTCGCCGGTGCGCTCCACGGTCCAGCCTGCGGGGGTCACGAGGTCGAACTCGAGGTCCTGAACGTCCACGTTGCCGCCGAGGTAAGCGCTAACGGTGACCTCGGTGGAGCCGCCGCGGGTGAGTTCCGGGTTGGCAGCGATGACGCGGCTGACGAGGGAGAGAGCCTTGCGGCTGGCGACCTGGAGCTCGAGCTCCTTCTGGGCCAGGCGGAAGTCGATGTCGGCAGCGGTGGCGGCGTCCAGGTCGGTGGCGGCGGCGATGATGGCGCGGGCCTCACGCACACCCTTGAGGGCGCCGGTGATGTGGCCCTGCACGGCGGCGAAGTCGGGGAACGCAGCGAAGATGGCGTCGATTTCGCCCTGCACCTGGTTCAGCTGAGCGGCCAGGGTGGCGTTGCTGAGGCCCTCAGCCAGGTCGGCCACGGTGAAGGCCAGGCCGGCGAAGAGGTCGGTGTCGGTCTCGGTGGTGGTCACGTACGAGGCAGCGAGGTGCAAGGCGGAAGTACCGGTGCGCTCCTCGTTCCAGCTGCCCATGTCCTGGCTGCGGTGGTAAGCGCGCGACTGCTGGCCGAGCTGCTCGTAGGTGGCACCGAAGAACTGGTTGTAGGAGCCGGTGGGAATGGTCAGCGTGGCCGGCAGTTCCTCTTCTGCCTGGCCGCTACCGCGACCAGCGGGCAGGTAGAACTTGGCGGGCTGCCACGGCTCGAGGCCGATCTCGAAGTGCTCCGGGTAGGCGGTGGGGTCACCGGCCAGCGCGAAGGCCTGCTCGGTGGCGTACGCCATGGCGCGGTGGTTGCCGTGCTGACCGAAGACGTTCTGGAAGTTGGTGAAGAGGATGTCGGGGCGGCTCTCGCGGATGGCTCGCACGAGCTTCTCCATCATCACGTCTTCGCCCCAGATCTCGAGGGTCTCAACGGCCGACTTGCTGAAGCGGAAGTCCAAGATGGGGTCGTCGAAGCTCTCGCTCAGGAAGAAGAGCTCCACGTTGAACGCGGCGCTGGACTGTTCCATCTCGCGGCTGCGGAGCACGCCGAGCGCCTGCTGGTACTCGGTGCCGATGGAGTTCTGGCCGCCCTCACCGCGGTTGGCGGTGACAGTGATGCTGCGCACACCCAGGCCGCGCGAGAGGAGCGCGATCTGGCTGGAGCGCTCGTCGTCGGGGTGGGCGCCGATGGTCATGAAGCTGGCAACGGACTGGAGCGGCGTGATGGCCTCGTAGAGCTCCACGATGCCGCGTTGGCCCTCCTGCTCCACTACGCGCGCGTCGGTGCGGCTCTGGGCGGACGCCAGGCCAACGAGGAGCGCGAGGAGGAGCGTGGCCAGCGTCTTGAAGGTGCTGCTTGCTCTGGACTTGTTCTGCATCGAGGTAATGCCTCCGACTGGTCTCGGTGTGGCTTCAGCCGCCACACCGGCGGGGGAACTTTGGTCTAGCGGTCTTCGCTCTTGATGAAGTGCCTCGCCCGGCCCTCCGGTCACCTCCGTACGTGTGGTCGTTGTCGTTACTAGCGGGCTCAGGGTCGCTGAGCCAAGAGGAAAGTAAAGATCGCGACTTTAACAAGAGGCTTTATAAACACCTTGTAAGAAGAACTGTATGGCATCGAGTCGTTCATAGGTCTGCACCTAAGAACAGGTGAGTACACACGTCGGAACTAGAGAGGCGGGGGCGGCGCTCAGCGCAGGAAACCCAGCCGCGTGCCTTCTACCAGCAACAACTGCTCCAGGTCGGCGTCCGTGCGGGCACTGAGCCAGGTGGCCCCCGCGGCCGCGAACGCGGACAACAACCGCTGCTGGCGCTCAGCCAGGCTCTGCTGGTAGCGCTGCAGCGTGGCGGCGTCCAGCGTCACCTGCAGTTCCTCTCCCGTTTCGGAATCCTGTAAGGTCAGCGTGCCGCCGCGCAGGTCAGCGGGCTCGACCTCCTCCGGCGCCAGCAGTTGCAGCGCCACCACTTCCTGCCCCGCGGCGCGCAGGCTCCGGACGCCTGCCAGCGGGTCGTCGAAGAGCCAGTCGCTGACCACGATGACTAGGCCAGGGCGCGGCACGCGGCCCGCCAGTTCCTTGGCTACCGAGCCGAAGTCGACCGCCCCGCCGGCCTGCTGCCGACCGAGCCAGTCGAAGAGCCGGCCGGCAGCCCGCACGTTCCCAGCCTGCGGACCCCACCTCAGGCCGCTGCCGGTGAAGACCGCCACCCGCGTGCGGTCCGCGCCGGCCAAGCCCACGAACGCCAGCGCGCCCGTCAACCGCCGCGCCGCCGTCGCCTTCTCCGGCTGGCCGAACGCCATAGAGGCGCTGAGGTCCGCCACCACCGTCACCGCCAAGCGCTCCAGCACCTCGAACTCGCGCACATACGGCTCGCCCGTCCGCGCCTCCAGGTGAGGGTCCAGGCGCCTGAGGTCGTCGCCTGGCTGGTACTCGCGGTGCTCCGCGAACTCTATTCCCGCGCCCCGGCTCAGCGAGGCGTGCTCGCCCACGCCCCCGCGCGTGCCCGTGCGCGGCACGCTCAGGCGGCGCCGCGCCAGGCGCTGCAACAGGTGCGGAGGCGGGACGGCGCTCACCGGCTCAGCCCGCTGCCACGCTCTGCGCGAACAGCTCGTGCAGTAGCGCCTCGGCGTTCACGGCCGGGT
>JBBAFX010000054.1:0-11335 GCA_041655195.1 Trueperaceae bacterium | reverse complement strand
GAACCCCTGACCTTCTGAATGCCATTCAGACGCGCTCCCAACTGCGCCACGGCCCCACGGTGAAGGTCTTGCGCCTACAGCCTACCCCGCCGAGCGCGTGCTCATGCGGCCCGGCTAACAGGGCGACGGTTAGTGTACCGGCCCGGCCGCGCTAGTGTCAATTCTGTGTAGGGGTTCAGGTCAGCGCAACGCGAGCCAGCACTCGGGCATCACTCGCACAGGTGGTTCCTGATGTGGTGGCGGGCGTGCAGCGCCGCCATGCGCACGCTGTCTAGGGGCGTCAGCTCGCCGAAGAAGGGGTTCACGTTCACCACCGTGGCAGCGAGACCCACTCCTTCAGCTTGCGCTGCCGCCTCGACCAGCGCCGCGGTGCTGCGCCTGAGGTCCGCCGCTACTCTCGCGAAGACGGGCTCCGCTACCGGTTCCGCAGCGGCCAGGCTAACCACCAGCCCGCCGTCCGCGCCCACATGGCCGCGTTCGGTACGCACGGGCTCCTCGCCCTCGCTCACTCGCCGGATGCCGTCGATGGCGAGCACGTTCACGCGGTGAAGGTGGTCGGCCACTTGGAGGGGCGACCACTTGCCCGGCCCGACCGGCGCAGTCATGCGCTCCCCACCGAGCGCCTCCAGCCGGGCGATGACCTCGGCCACGGCGGCCTCAGCATGCACGCCAGCCTCAGCGACGCTGGCGCCGAAACGCTCCAGAAGTTCTCGCGGGAAGTACTCCTCGATCTGCTTCATGCGCGGTCCTCCCAAGCCCCTGATTCTTGACCCATTAACCTTACGCCGCCGAGCCGCTCGCGACCGCAGGCGTGGCAGACCCGCCGGTGCTAGGCGGGCATGTGTGCCATCATCTGCCCCATGACCTACTCCGCCCTTACGGAGAAGGAGCGCCACGACCTGGCCCGGTTGCGGCGCGTGCGTGACCGCATAGACCGCGAACACGCCCTGCCCCTCAACGTGGAGGAACTCGCGCGCGGCGTACACATGTCGGCTGGGCACCTCAGCCGTCAGTTCAAGGCGGCGTACGGCGTCTCGCCCTACAGCTACCTCATGACGCGCCGCATAGAGCGCGCCATGGCGCTACTGCGCCGCGGGGACGTCAGCGTCACGGACGCGTGCTTCGAGGTGGGTTGCTCGTCGCTGGGCACCTTCAGCACCCGCTTCACCGAGCTGGTGGGCGTGCCGCCCAGCGTGTACAGGGAACAGCACCAGCAGGCCATGCGCGGCGTGCCCGCCTGCGTGGCCAAGCAGGTCACGAGGCCCATCCGCCAGCGCCCCGAACAGCAGGCGGGCACTCTAGCGGAGCTCACCAGGAACGATCCGGTCAGGAATCGAGAAGCGCGCCGTAACGACTCTCCCCTAGAATCTGCCACATGAAACTACTCATTCACACCAGTTTCCTGCCGCAACAAGACCCGGACGCCATGGTGGCGTTCTACCGCGACGTGCTCGGCTTCGAGGTCCGTAACGACGTCGGCTACGAGGGCATGAGGTGGATAACCGTGGGTCCCGTCGAACAGCCCGACACCGCCATAGTGCTGCACCCGCCTGCGGCGTTGCCAGACCTGACCGACGAGGAGAAACGCGTCATCGAGGAGCTCATGGCCAAAGGCAGCTTCTTCGGCGTGAACCTCTCCACCCCCGATGTGGACGCCACCTTCGAGCGCGTGGTGGCGGGCGGCGCTGAGGTGGTGCAGGAGCCCACGGACCAGCCGTACGGCGTGCGAGACTGCGCCATCAGGGACCCGTCCGGCAACATGATCAGGATCCAGGAGGTCTGAACCCCCCGCATGGCACTCGAACCCAAGAAGCAGACCGACAAGGCACCGGCCGGGGAGCTTCACCCGGCCGATTCTCACGACCTGATCAGGGTGCACGGCGCCCGCGTCAACAACCTGAAGAACGTGAGCCTAGAGATACCGAAGCGGCGCCTCACCGTCTTCACAGGCGTGTCGGGCTCCGGTAAGAGCTCGCTGGTGTTCGACACCATCGCCGCCGAGTCGCAGCGGCTCATCAACGAGACGTACAGCGCGTTCGTGCAGGGCTTCATGCCCACGCTGGCGCGCCCGGAAGTGGACCGCCTGGAAGGCTTGACCACCGCAATCATCGTGGACCAGGACCCCATGGGCGCCAACCCCCGCTCCACCGTGGGCACCGCCACCGACGCGAACGCCATGCTGCGCATACTCTTCAGCCGCATCGGCGAGCCCCACATCGGCCCGCCCAACGCGTTCTCGTTCAACGTGCCGTCAGCCAAAGGCTCCGGCGCGATTACCGTGGAGCGCGGCGCTAAGACCATCACCGAGAAAGCGTCGTTCAACATCCTGGGCGGCATGTGCCCGCGCTGCGAGGGGCTCGGCAACGTGACCGACTTCGAAGTCACCGCTCTCTACGACGAGACCAAGTCGCTGGCGGGCGGCGCCCTGACCGTGCCCGGCTTCAGCACGGAGGGCTGGTGGGGGCGCATGCTGAAGGCCAGCGGCTGGTTCGACATGGACAAGCCCCTCGCCAAGTTCAATAAGCGCGAGCTGCACGACCTGCTCTACAAGGAACCCACCAAGCTGAAGGTCGGCGGCGTCAACGTGACCTACATGGGCATCGTGCCGCAGGTGCAGAAGTCGTACCTGAACAAGGACGTGGAGCAGATGCAGCCCCACATCCGCACCTTCGTGGAGCGGGCCATAACGTTCACGACCTGCCCGGATTGCGGCGGCACCCGCCTGGCGCCCGAAGCGCGCTCGTCGAAGATCCACGGTAAGAACATCGCCGACCTCTGCGCCATGCAGATAAGCGACCTGGCGGAGTGGACGCGGCAGCTGAACGAACCGGCCGTGGCGCCGCTGGTGGCGGGGTTACAGCACCTGCTCGATTCGTTCACCACCATCGGTCTCGGTTACCTGTCGCTGGAGCGGCCCGCCGGCACCCTGTCGGGCGGGGAGGCGCAGCGCACCAAGATGATCCGGCACTTAGGCTCCGCCCTGACGGACGTGACCTACGTGTTCGACGAGCCCACCATCGGCCTGCACCCGCACGACATAGAGCGCATGAACCAGCTGCTGCTCGAGCTGCGCGACAAGGGCAACACGGTGCTGGTGGTGGAACACAAGCCGGAGACCATCGCGGTGGCCGACCACATCGTAGACATAGGACCCGGCGCGGGCACGGCCGGCGGCACCGTTACCTACGAAGGCGACCTGACCGGCCTGCGCGCCAGCGGCACCATCACCGGTCGGCACCTTGATGACCGCGCCAAGCTGAAGGCCAGCGTGCGGGCGCCGAAAGGCAAGCTCGAGGTGCGCGGCGCCAACACACACAACCTGAAAAACGTCGACGTAGACATACCGCTGGGCGTGCTGTGCGTCCTCACCGGCGTGGCCGGCTCCGGTAAGAGCTCGCTCGTGACCGGCTCGGTGGCCGGGCGCGAAGGGGTGGTGGTCATCGACCAGGGCGCCATCCGCGGCTCGCGGCGCAGCAACCCCGCCACCTACACGGGGCTGCTGGAGCCCATCCGCAAAGCGTTCGCCAAGGCCAACGGCGTGAAACCCGCCCTGTTCAGCGCCAACTCCGAAGGCGCCTGCCCCACCTGCAAGGGCGCCGGCGTGATCTACACCGAGCTAGGCGTCATGGCCACCGTGGCCACCACCTGCGACGAGTGTGAAGGCAAGCGTTACCAGGCAGCCGTGCTCGAGTACGAGTTCGGCGGCCTCGACATCAGCGAGGTGCTGGCGTTGCCAGTGGAGGCCGCACTCGAGTTCTTCGCCGCTGGACCCGCAGCGCTGCCCGCCGCGCACAAGGTGCTGGAACGGCTCAGCGCGGTGGGCCTCGGTTACGTAAGCCTAGGCCAGCCGCTCACCACCCTCTCCGGCGGCGAGCGTCAACGCCTCAAGCTGGCCGCCCAGATGGGCGAGAAGGGCGGCGTCTACGTGCTGGACGAGCCCACCACGGGCCTGCACCTGGCGGACGTGGAGCAGCTCCTGGGCCTCCTAGACAGGCTGGTCGACGCGGGCCGCTCCGTCATAGTCATCGAGCACCATCAGGCGGTCATGGCGCACGCCGACTGGATCATCGACCTAGGCCCGGGCGCGGGTCATGGCGGCGGCAGCGTGGTGTTCGAGGGCACGCCTGCCGAGTTGGTGGCGGGGCGCACCACCCTCACGGGCGCGCACCTGGCCGAGTACGTAGGAGCGTGAAGGGGCCGTACAGAACAGCGCGAACGGTCCGAAATAAGAACTCTGTAAGTTTTTCGTCATAGCCTGCGCCTCATCATTTACACATGTCCGTTTCTCTGGGTAAGGAAAGGCGAATAACCCAGGCGGTCAAAGAGCCCACTCGCGTCACGGGCGGGCTCCCTCTGTCTGTCACGCCCACGCCCAAGAACCTCGCGCCGCACTCCCCGCACTACTCCGAGGTCGTGGTGGCGCTAACGCCTGCGCTGGACGCGCTCGGCGGTAACGACGACGGCCACGTGCTTCGCACCACCCTCATAGGCATGCAGATCGCTGGCCTCCTGGACCTCGGTCAACTGGCCGCCAGCGACGTCTTCTACGCCCTGCTTCTCAAGGACATCGGCGCCGCTGGCGCCCGGGCGCAACTGTTCCACTCGTACGGCGAGCTCGGCGAGGAAGCCTCGCGCCTCCTCAGCCACGCGGACCTTACCGACCTGGCTCAGACAATGCCGCTCACCAGCGCCATCCTCAAGAGCAAGGCGCCGCTCAGCCGCAGGCTTCGGAACGTGGGCGACCTCATCCTCGGCGCCAGGCGTCAACCCGCCGCCGTGGTGCGAGCCGGTTCCCGCGTGGCGGCCAGCCTGGCGCTGGAGATGGGCTTCTCGCACGGCACAGCCGCGGCCCTAAGGAGCCAGAGCGAGCGGTGGGACGGTCGGGGTCGACCCGACGGGCTCTCCGGCGAAGCTATCCCTGTCGCTGCGCGCATACTGGCCGTGGCCGAGGAGCTCGAAAGGCTCCTCAGCACCGAGGCCCCCAGCGTGGCCATCGAGAGGCTCGAGCAGGACGCCGGTCGCCGCTTCGACCCGGTTATCGTCAAGCTGGCCGACAGGCTCGTGACCCGGGGTCGGCTGCTGGACCAGCTGGCGGACGACGACCTGGAACGCCAAGTTCTCGACCAGGAACCCATGCAGCGCCGTCACGTGGCGCTTGCCAGCCGCGTAGACCGGCTGCTGGCGGGCATCGGGCGCCTCATAGACTCCCGTTCCTCCTGGCGCACGCGCCACTCCGAACGCGTCAAGCAACTGGCGGTCGGTGCCGCTCTGGCGCTGCCCGCGCCCTACCGACTGGGTATCAGCGCCCGCCGCCGCCTGGCGCGCGCCGCGCTCCTGCACGACGTGGGCAAGATCTCCACGCCCGTCGCCGTGCATGACCAGCCACGCGCCCTCACCGATCAGCAGCTACGCGCCATGCAGGGCGACGCTGAACTGGTGAACCGCGTGCTGCCCGCCGTGCTCGACCTGGCCGACGCCGCGCTCGTGACCGAAACGTTCGTCATAGCCGAAGTGCGCGCGCACGACGACGCCCACACGGGACCGCTGGACGCCGCCATGGAAGGCGACCTAATGACAGCGCTGGTGAGCCTGGCCGACAGGTTCGAGGCGCTGCTGGCGCCCCGGCCCCAGCGCGCCGGCAAGAGCGCCGCGGAGGCCCTCGCCATCCTCAGGCAGGACGTCGAGGAACGCGTGACCGTGTACGGCGAGAGCGAACAAATCCGCAAGTACGAGGGCGCCGACCCGTGGGACCTCGCGCTGGCCGCCCTGGAGCAGTACGTAGCCAGCCCGTCCGCCGCCAGCCTGCTCACCCCCCGCAAGTTCGACGCGGACGCCATCGTTGTCGTCGACTGACCCCAGCGGCCCTAGCCGCTGACGGTCGTAACCGCACGCCAACCAGCCCAACCCCACAAGCGAGGGGCCGGCACCTTCGCGGGCCGGCCCCTTCTAATTACTGGTTAGCTGTAGCTGAGCAGAGCGCGGAGCGCCGCAGGCTCAGTATTTCTTACTCAGTCCTTCTTGTTGTTGGACGCTTCCTTGGCGGAACGGGCGGCAGCGCGGTCGCGTTCCTGGCGGCCGACGTCGGTCTTGAGGCGCGAAGCCTTGCCGCGCAGTTCGCGCAGGTAGTAAAGCTTGGCGCGGCGCGTGCGGCCACGGCGGACGACAGTGATGTTGTCGATGAGCGGCGAGTTCACGGGGAACACGCGCTCTACACCTTCGCCGAACGACACCTTACGAACGGTGATGGTGCTGCGGGCACCCTTGCCGTTCTTGCGGGCGATGACCACACCCTCGAAAGCCTGGATGCGGCTGCGGGTGCCTTCAACCACCTTGTAGTCGACGCGGATGGTGTCGCCCGTGTCGAAGTCGGGGAGGTCGTTACGCAGGAAGGGCTGCTCGATAGAGCGCAAGATCGCGCCTTTGTTGTAGTTCATCTCAAATCTCCAGGGGGGCGCCTTGCACCCTCACGACGCCTCGGTAGTAGCGTTCTCAGCCGCCCGCCAGCTAGCACACGGCAGCCACTCGCCGCCTCCGGGCGTCAAGCCTTGCCATGTTAGCCCATGAGAACCCCTCTGTTCAATACCGGCGCGCTACGCTATTCGGCATGTCGTTCGTCACCTCAGGACTCCACCATGTCACCGCCATAGCTTCGCGGCCGCAGGGGAACATCGAGTTCTACGTGCGCTTCCTCGGGCTGCGGCTCGTGAAGCGCACCGTCAACTACGACGACCCGCAGACGTATCACCTCTACTTCGGGGACGCCCTGGGCCGCCCCGGCAGCGTGGCTAGCTTCTTCGCGTGGCCCGGCGCGGGCCCAGCCGTGAGGGGCGCCGGTGAGGCCGTGGCCGCCGCGCTGCGGGTGCCGCCCGGCTCCCTGGCGCTGTGGGCCGACCGGCTGGAGCAGCACGGGCTGCAGCACGGTTACAAGGAACGCTTCGGCGAAGAGATCATCGCCTTCGATGACCCCGACGGCGTGCCGCTAGAACTGATCGAGGCGCCCCTGAAGGGCTCCGTGCCCGAGAACTGGCCGGACTCGCCCGTGGCGGCGGCCATGGCCGTGCAGGGCGTGCACTCCGTGACGGTGCTGGCCCCGGCCCTGGACGAGACCGCCGAGCTGCTGGAGGGCCTCGGCCTCCACCACGCGGCCGAAGCGCCGGAGACGGGCGAGGACGGCACCCGCCGGCGCCGCGTGCGCCTGGCGGCTGGCGACCATCAAACGGCCTCGTACGTGGAGTTACTGGAGGTACCGCGGCCGCAACCGGGTCGGCTGGGCGCGGGCTCCATACACCACCTGGCCCTGCGCGTGAAGGACGACGACGCGCTGCAGGCGGCGCATGAGCACCTAGGCGAGCTGGGCCTCAGCCCCACCAAAACGAAGAACCGCAACTACTTCAAGTCCGTCTACTTCAAGGAACCAGGCGGCGCCATCTTCGAGCTCGCCACCGACGGGCCCGGCTTCACGGTGGACGAAGCCCCCGACGAGCTGGGGCTAGCCTTCAAGCTGCCCGCGTGGCTGGAAAGCGAACGCGATTTCCTGAGGGGCCGCCTGCCCGTAACAGCCAGCCCGGAGTACAGCGACCGCTTCGGACCACAGGAGTAGTCACGCCCCGGCCGACGACCCGCACAAGCGTTGTCAGGCCTCCCCAGGCACGCGCCGCAGAACTAGTCACCGCCGACTCACACCGGCCGTAACGGCCCGGGTCATAATGAACGTCACTCACGGAAGACGTAACATCCGTCTCTCGGCTTAGGACCATGGATTCGGAGCAGCTCGTGGACCCCACGCTACTAACATTGGCCAGTGAAACCGTCCGTGCGCTTAAGGACGCCCGGTACGAGGAGGCCATAACTCTGGGCCGCGAGGCGCTGGCAGCGTTCCAGCTCGACCCGGCCGCGGAGGTGGAGGTCACCAGCGCGCGGCTCGATCAGCTGGCGCCCGCCGCGCTGAAAGGCGCCGGCGACGTGCTGACCGCCCTGGCCATCAGCACGTTCCGCAGCGGCGACTACCCGACCGCCCTGCGTTACTCGCAGTTCGAGCACCAGGTCAGACGCCACGCCGGCGACGAGCTGGGCGCCGCCAACGCCCTGGTGGGGCTCGGTTGGTGCTACCAGACGGTAGGGCTTTACCAGCAGGCGCTCTCCAGCGCCTTCAGCGCGCTCTCCATGCTGGAGCAGCTCAGGCCCGAAGCCGTGGCTGGGCCCCTGAACGGCATCGGCCGCGTGTACCTCGACATGGGGCAGCCGAAGCGGGCGCTCGAGTACGGCCGGCGGGGGCTGGAGGCCAGCGAGGTCTCGCCCCAACGGCAGCGTGACCGGTCCACGGCGCTGCGCATAATCGGCCAGGCGCAGCACGCGCAAGGCGACCTGGCTGCTGCCGAGCGGGCGTACCTCGAATGCGACGCGAGCTCCGACGAGTACGGGCGCTCGCTGGCGCTCCTCAGCTTGGCGGAACTGTACGTGGAGCAGGAGCGTTACGACGAAGCCATAGCCCGCTACCAGCAGTGCCTCGACGTGCTCAGCCCGCAGATGCGCGAGATGGTCCTGTGCGAAGCCATGCTCGGCCTCGGCCGGGTCTACCTGGCGCGCGGCGAGGCCGAGCGCGCACTGGGGCCCCTCACGGAAGCCATCTCACGCGGGGTCTCTACCGGCGCCCCACTGGAAGCCGCCAAGGCGCACGCCACCATGGCGCAAGCGCTTAAGAGCCTCGGCCGTCACAAGGAAGCGCTCTCGCACTTCGAAGCGTTCCACGAGCTGAACGAGCGCACGCTCAGGCAGCTGTCCGACCGCCGCACGCAGATCCTCACAGTGCAGCTGGAAGTGGAGCGGCTGGAGCGGGACCGCGAGATCGACCGGCTGCACAACGTGGAGCTGGCCCGCGCCTACGCCGAGCTGGCCGAACTGCACCAGAAGCTGGAGCAGCAGGCGGCGCGGCTCGAGCGCCTCTCACGCACAGACGACCTGACGGGCCTACCCAACCGCCGCTCGTTCGAGGAGCGCCTGGAGATAGAACTGCAGCGCGCCCACCGCACCAACACCCTCATCAGCGTGCTGATGGTGGACCTAGACGACTTCAAGCAGATAAACGACACGTACAGCCACGTCGTCGGCGACGCGGTCCTGCGGACCAGCGGCCAGGCGCTAACCGACTGCATGCGCGAGGTCGACCTGTGCGCCCGCATTGGCGGCGAGGAGTTCGTGGTGCTCCTACCTGAGACCGACGCGCAGGGCGCGCTAACGGTGGCCCAGAAAGTCGTGGCGCGCGTGCACGAACTGAACCGCGAGCTGCGCGGCGTGCACGTGACCGCCAGCGTCGGCGTCGCCACGCTCGAGTCCGCGGACGACGAGGAGTCGCTCGTGGCGAGGGCCGACGCCAACCTCTATCAAGCGAAGCGCACGGGCAAGAACCGAGCGCAGGCGTAGGCGCCGTGTTCCGCGCCGTCGCCCTCTCGGTTGCCCTAGGCGTGGCCGGCCTCGGTCTGGTGCTGTGGTGGCTCGGCGAGGACCTGGCGTCCGCGCTGCGGGTGCCGCTCTGGGCGTACGGCGTCGGCCTCGTGCTGGCGGCCCTGAACTACCTGGCGGGCGCAGCGCGGCTCATGCTCCTCTCCGCTATCGACAACGAGTCACTACCGTTCATGAAAGCTCTGCGCGGTTACTCGCTGGGGCTCTTCAGCGCCGCCATAACCCCGGGCAGCGCGGGCCAGGCGCCCGCCATGGTGGTTTCGCTGGTGGCCGACGGCGTGAGCGCCAAACGCTCCTGGTCCATGGCGGTGCGGGTCTGGATCGTGGACCTAATCTTCCTCGCCCTCACGGTGCCGCTCAGCCTCATGCTCCTCGCCAGGTCCACGCGGGTCCTAAGCGGTTACTACCCGGGCGTCATTGCCGCCGTGGTGTTCATTTCCTCCCTAGCGGTGGTCCTCATCCTCATCTACCGCATGCGCTGGATAGCGGCGGCCGTGAACCAGCTCATGCGCCTGCCGTTCGCGCGGCGCTGGCGCGAAAGCTCCGTGCGCTTCATCGGCCGCATCGAGCTGGCCGGCAAGTCGCTCTGGAAGGCGCCCCTCGGCGCCCAGCTCATGGCGCACCTCTACACGGCCTTCATCTACCTCAGCACCTTCTTCACCTTCTACGTGGTGGTCGCGTCGCTAAGGCCGCAGGTGCCGCTCTTCAACACCATGGCCGCCGCGCAGGTGCCCATGGTGGCGTCCTCGTTCTTCCCCACGCCGGGCGGCGCCGGGCTCCTCGAACTGGTGGCGGCTAGCCTCGTGCGCGGCGAGCACACGGCGGCGGCCATCCTCGCGTGGCGGCTCCTCACTTACTACCTGCGCATGCTGGTCGGTCCCGTCATCGGCGCGCCCGTACTGACGTCCGTGCGTGGCCTCTTCGGGAACGGCCCGCACCGCCCCGAAGCCGCCGAAGAGGCGTGACTGAAACGCGCCCGCTGACCGCCTTACTGCGCGGCGGGGCGGGGACTATTGTCCTCAGGTCCCACGCCGGAAGGCTCGGTATCATGGACAAGATGGTCTGCGATAGGCGCCCCACCACCTTCATAGCCTGCGCACCCCGCAAGCAAGAACCGCGCGGCGGGAGCCGCCCGTCATGACACCGACTATCGGCGCCGCCTTCATCGGCGGCATCCTCTCGTTCCTCTCGCCTTGCGTGCTGCCCCTCGTGCCCACGTACCTGGCTTACGTGGGCGGCAGCGCGGCCGCCAAGCGGCGCGTGCTGATCATGAACTCGGTCAGCTTCATCATCGGCTTCTCGCTGGTGTTCATAGCGCTCGGCGCGTCCGCCAGCGCGCTCGGCTCGGTCATGCGCGCCAACCAGCAGGTCCTCATGGCCGTCGGCGGGGCGCTCGTCATCTTCTTCGGTCTCGTCATGCTGGGCGTCATCAGGTTCCCCTGGCTCTACCACGACACCCGCGTGCGCTACGAGGGCGAGACCCGCACGCCGTGGGGCGCCATGCTACTCGGCATGGCTTTTGCTGCGGGCTGGACCCCCTGCATAGGGCCCATCCTGGGCGCCATCCTCACCATGGCGGGCGCCGCGGGCACACTGTCCGCGGGGGTCGGACTGTTAGGCGCTTACGCCATAGGCCTCGGCGTGCCGTTCCTACTGGCAGCGCTGCTGCTCGACCCGTTCATGCGCTTCTCCAAGAGCTTCCGCCGCTGGCTACCGTGGGTAGAACGCGTCTCCGGCGTCATCCTCATAGTGGCTGGCATCCTCATGCTCACCGGCACTTACGAGACCCTCAACGGCTACCTCATCAACATCACCCCAAGCTGGCTCATCGACAGACTGTGAGCCCCGACGTTCGTAACGCCCAGGCCCACATGAC
>JBBAFX010000053.1:0-11427 GCA_041655195.1 Trueperaceae bacterium | reverse complement strand
GAAGTTGACGTTGAGGACCTTCTGTATGACGCCGTAATCCAGGTCGGCCACGGGAACCATGGGCTGGATGATGCCGGCGTTGTTGATGATGCCGTCCACGGCGCCGAAGCGGTCGATAACCTTCTGGGGCAGCGCCTCGGCCGCCGCCTTGTCGGACACGTCTAGCTCGAACAGTTCAAGCTGCGCACCCTGACCCGCCAGCGACGCGGTTTCCTGCAGTCCGACCATGTTCAGGTCGGCGGCCGCCACCTTGGCGCCCCTAGCGAGCAAGAGGAGAGTGAGTTCGCGGCCCATGCCGCTGCCTGCGCCGGTAACCACGATGACCTTGCCGTTTACTCTCATGGCTACATGTTGCGGCACCAGCTACCTTGCGTGCCACTTCCACATGTCCTGGCCTTGCACTTTCGCCCTTATACTTCGCCTACCGAATGCTGACCATGGTGACCGCCTACCCCCGAAGCGAGTTGCGCCGTGACCCTTGACCCACGCACTGTGTTCGTCATTCATGGGGTCGGGCTTCTTAGCCATCACGACCATCACACTGGCGCTCCTCGTTCGCACCCTCCTGGCCGACATCCGCCGCAGCGCACTGGTCGGCACAGGCGCTACCGCCACCTTGGGGGTCTCCTGGCTGCTCTTCGCTCTAGAGGGCCTGGTGCCGGACATCTTCACGGTGCTGGGCGCCAACCTCTTCTACCTGCTCGCCATTGCGCTAGTGAATCAGAGCATCCGGTTGCTGGACGGCGAGAGGCCTAACCGGTGGCTCTACCTGGCAGTAGTGCTGCCCGCCATCCTCGCCACGCTAGCAGCGCGGTACGTGGTGGACGCGTACACGGTGCGCGTGGTGGTCATGTCACTGGCGCTAGGAATCATACTGGCACTGAGCAGCGTCAGGCTGTTCCGCACGAGCCCCGGCAGCCTCCACAACCCGGGCCGTCGGGCCGCCGCCTACTGGCTGAGCACCACCGCAGCGCTGCTACTGGTTCGCGCCATCGTCACCATCGCCCAGGGTGAAGCCCCGCCGTTCATGTCGCAGCAGGTCGTGCCCAACCTTTCCGTGGCGCTGAGCGTGGTCATCGCCCTGGGCGCGGTGTTCGCCTACTTCCTGCTGTTCAGCGGCCGGGTCACCGCCGAGCTGGCCGCGGACGACTTCAAGTCGATCAACGACAAGTGGGGGCATCATGCTGGCGACGTGGCGCTGAAGGCTATCGCCCACGGCATCAGATTGAAGGTCAGGCAGTACGACCTGGTTGCCCGCTTGGGCGGCGACGAGTTCGTGGTGCTCCTGCCGGGGCTCGGCAAGACCGCCGTAGCCGAGCTCGCGCCGCGGCTGATGGAGTCCATCACCAAACAGCGCACTGACCACCCCGGTGGTGTGAACGTGAGCATCGGCGTGAGCTGCCTGGAGCCCACCCCGGAGAGCGTGGCCACCCCCAGCGCTGGCGTTGGGCACGCTGACGCGGCTGATGAAGATCGCCGACGGCGACATGTACGGCGTGAAGAACTCGCGTTTCTGAGCGGCTGGTTGAGGCCGCGACCATGCGAGGGCCTCTGCTGTGTCGATCAACGCTTCAAATATATGGCACGCCATGTATAATACATGGCAAGCCAACCATCACCAGTTGGCCCAGGAGATGATCCCGCATGAACACCGATCAAGACCAGCCAACACCCGTGTTTATTGACGCGCCTGGGGCGTCGCGGCACCTTTCCCTCGGCTACCAGGTCAACCACCTGGCAAGATTGCTCGCCACCGCCTTGCGAACGCGCATCGAGCCGCTCGGCGTGGTGCCCGGCCAGTTCGCACAGCTGTTGGCGCTGTACGACGAGGACGGCTTGACCCAGACCGAGCTCGGCGAACGCGTGCGGATCGACCAGTCCACGATCGCCCACACACTGAAGCGCATGGAGCGCGACGGGCTGGTGAAAAGGACGCGCAGCGAGACCGACCGCCGGCAGGCGGTAGTGCGCCTCACGCCTAAGGCGCGCGCGCTGGAAAGCGCGCTGAAGGCGGCGGCGGCGGACGTGAACGCACTTGCCCTAGCCGGCCTTACAGGTTCGGAGGTTAGTGGCCTCCTAAGCACACTGAGCCGCCTCGTCGGGAACCTCGCGGCCGACGAGCTCACCGTCAGCCCGCCAGACCGCAAGTAGATCGCCAACAAGCCCCGCCCCACCGCTGGACCCACCCGATGCACTGGAGCCCACTCATGAACGAGACTGCCCCCACCACACGTTTGCAAAAGATAAGGCAACCACGCCCTGCCGCCGCCACTTTCACGCGCACGCAGCAAACGCTGCACTGGTTCAGCGCGCTGCTGATCCTCGCCATGTTCCCTATGGGGCTCGTCATGGCGCGTACCGAGAGCGAATCACTCCGCTCCAGCCTGTACGCGGCCCACGCGTCCGTCGGCTTGGCCATCGCCCTGGTGGCCGTGGTTCGCTTGACCCTCACCCGGCGCCGTCCCGTAGCCCCGCCGCCCGGCATGCCGCGCTGGAACGAGGTGCTGCACCGCAGCGTTCATGTTCTGGCGCTCGTGGTTCCGGTGCTGTTGGCGCTGAGCGGCATTGGCACCTTAGCCACCAACGGCCTCCTACCCTCGGCGCTGCAACCAGGAACCGCGGTGCCAGCCGTGCTCGAGGACGCCCGCGCGCAGACGGGCCACCGGTTAATGGCTTACGCCTACGCGGCCCTGCTCTTCACCCACGTGGCGGGCGTGATGCGCTACCAGCGCACCAAAGGCAACGTCATGGCGCGCATGGGCGTGAAGAGCTTCCTCACTGGACCAGCCGAACACAACTAACCAGGGGAGTGACCCTACCTGACCCTTCTTTTCGGCTTCGGGCGGGTGAAGCTAGCCCTCGCCTATGCCAAGCTAGAGGCGAAGCCGCAGCCACCCCATAGGCCTAAGCGGCACAGGGAGGTAACCCCATGGACCTAGGTTTCGCATCCGCTATCTTGCCGGACCTCTCGCTAGAGGAGGTACTGGCCTTCGCGGCGGCCGAAGGCTTCGACTGCGTGGAGGTCATGTGCTGGCCAACCGACGCCACCGACCAGCGGCGTTACGCCGGCGTGACCCACATCGACGTGGCCGCCCTCGACGAGCAGGGTGTGCAGCGCGTGCACGAGCTAACCCGCAAGTACGGCGTGAGCATCAGCGCTCTCGGCTACTACCCGAACCCGCTGGCGGCCGACCCGGTGGAGAGCGACACGTACGTGAAGCACATCGGCCGCGTGATCGAGGCGGCGCGCATGCTGGACGTGGAGGTGGTCAACACCTTCATCGGCCGCGACCCGTCCCTCCCCATCGAGCGGCAGTGGGAGCGCGTGGAGCATATCTGGCGCCCCCTGGTAGCGCAAGCCGAAGCCGCCGGCGTGAAGATCGGCATAGAGAACTGCCCCATGCTCTTCTCGCTAGACGAGTGGCCCGGCGGCAAGAACCTCGCCATCTCCCCCACCGTGTGGCGCGAGCTGTTCGAGCGCCTGCCGAGCCCCAGCCTCGGCCTCAACTTCGACCCTTCGCACCTGGTGTGGCAAGGCATCGACATCAGCCGCGCGCTCAGCGAGTTCGCCAACAAGCTCGTGCACGTGCACCTCAAGGACGAGCACGTGGATCAGGAGTTGCTGTACCAGCGCGGCATCATGGGCCTCGGCTGGCACGTACCGAAGATCCCCGGGCTCGGCGACATCGACTGGGTGGAGTTCTTCGAGACCTTGCGCAGCGTGGGCTGGAACCGCCCAGTGGTCATCGAAGTCGAGGATCGCACCTTCGAGGACAGCCTGGAGGGCCGCAAGGAGGCCATCCGACGCTCCGGGCAGTACGTACGTACGGTCATGGAGTACGGCGCCCGCTAACCTGTACACGTCACCCACGTGATTCGGACCCGTTCCGAGCTTCCATTACAGGTAACATAGGTAGAAACAAATATTGAGGAGGAGCACATGAAGCGAGTAACCGCCTTACTAAGCATTCTGGCCGTTGCCCTGTTCGGCTTGGCGTTCGCCCAGACCTACACCATCGGAGTTTCTAACGGCTTCGTTGCCAGCGAATGGCGCACCCTCATGGTCCAGGACCTCGAGGCCACCGCCCAGGCCCTCGAAGACGAGCTCGGCATCACCGTCAACCTGGTGTTCGAGAACGCCGACGTGGACGTGCAGGGCCAGATCCAGCAGATCCAGAACCTGCTCAACCGCGGCGTGGACGCCATCATCATCAACCCCAACGACCAAGTGGCCCTGAACCTCGCGCTCGAGGAAGCAGTGGATGAGGGCGTCGTGGTCATCGCTACCGACCAGGAGATCGGCGCCGAAGGCGTGTTCAACGTGGTCATCGACCAGAAGGAGTGGGGTCGCCAGAACGCCCGCTGGCTCGCCGAAGCGCTCGGCGGCCAAGGCAACGTTGTCGTCATCGAAGGCTTCGTGGGTCACCCCGCTAACGAGGACCGCATGGCCGGCGTCGAAGAGGTGTTCGCGGAGTTCCCCGGCATCAACGTCGTAGCGCGCGAAACGGGCCTCTGGGACCAGGCCACCGGCCAGCGCGTGGCGTCCGACATGCTCGCCTCCATCCCCAACATCGACGGCATCCTCACGCAGGACGGCATGGCGCAGGGCATCCTCACCGCCCTCAACGCCGCCAACCCTGATCCCTTCCCCATCATGACTGGTGAGGCGTACGCCGGCTTCTTGCGCCTGTGGCAGGAAACCGCCGAAGCGCACCCCGGCTTCCAGTCGGTGGCCGTGGTGAACCCTCCGGGCATCGCGTCCAGCGCGCTGCGCGTGGCCATCGAGATCCTGCAGGGCGGCGAGATCGACGAAGCCAACCTCACGGGTCCGTTCGGTAACAGCATCTACATCGACATCCCGTTCGTCATCACCTCGGCCGACCTGGCCGACAGGCTCGTGGAGTACCAGGACCGCCCTGACTCCTACGCCATGGACGGCATCATCACGCAGGAAGAAGCCGCTTCGTACATGAAGTAAGGCTCTAACCCAGCCTTGGGGCGGCGGTCACGCAGAGTGACCGCCGCCCCTACCCCTGTTCGCCTACGTACACCCCGCACGTACCCGCACGAACCCGCTATGTGCACCTGCCCGAATATTTAGACTTACGTATCCGACCGCCGTTACCGGGCGTCCTCCATATCTCATGGCCAATCCCTCCACACCCCCCCGCTCGCCCGCCGCGCCCCTGCGCGAGCCGGTCGTATCGGTACGCGGCGTGGCTAAGCGCTACGGCGCCGTGCGCGCGCTCGAAAGCGCCGACCTCGACATCCGCGCCGGCGAGGTGGTAGCGCTGCTCGGCGCGAACGGCAGCGGCAAGAGCACCCTCGGGCGCATCATCACCGGCATAACCAAACCCGACGCGGGCAACCTCACCATCGACGGGCAGAGCGCCCACCTGACGTCGCCCGCCCACGCGCGCCGTCTGGGTATCACCGCGATTTACCAGGAACTCTCGCTGGTGCCGGACATGAGCGTGGCCGAGAACGTGTGGCTGGGTCACGAACCCATGCGGCTCGGCGGTATCGACCGCCGCGCCATGCGCGAGAACACCGCAGAGCTCCTCGCCAACTTCGCTGACGTCTTCTCGGTGCCCGTCACGCCAGACACCGTAGTCGACGACCTGCCGCCCAGCGAACGCCAGCTGGTGGAGGTCGTGAAAGCGCTCGCGTGGCGACCCCGGGTGCTGGTGCTCGACGAGGCCACCGCCTCCCTCGACAGCCGCCAGGTCGACCGGCTCTTCGAACTGGTGCGCAACTGGCGCGATCAGGGCATGGCGCTAGCGTTCGTCTCGCACCGCATGGAGGAGATCTTCCGCGTGGCCGACCGCGCCGCCGTGCTCCGCAACGGCGCCAGCGTGGGCGAGAAGCTCATCTCCGAAACCACCGAGCGCGAGCTAGTGGACCTCATGACAGGCGGCGGTGAACTCGCCGCCATGGTGTTGCAGGAACGGCACGAGGACACCGCGGCCGCCACGGCGCCAGTACTGCTAGAGCTCGAGGCTTTCTCCTGCGCAGGCGTTGAGCCACTGAACCTGACCGTACACAAGGGCGAGCTCGTTGGCCTGGGCGGACTGCAAGGACAGGGGCAGCGGCAGCTGTTGTTGGCGCTCTTCGGCGCCGCCACGCACAAGGGGTCGGTGACATTGGACGGGCACGCCGTCTTGTTCCGCAACCCGCGGCAGGCGCAGCGCGCGGGTGTGGCGTACGTGCCCGGCGACCGCAACCGGGAGGGCCTCCTCCCTATTCGCCCCATCTTGGAGAACCTGCAGTTGCCAGGCTGGCGTGATTACGGCACGCCCCTGCGCCTACGCCAGGCACGCACAGACGCCAACGCCGCCGTGCAGGACCTGGCCATCAAGATCGACTCGCTCGACGAACCCGTTGCTAACCTGTCGGGCGGCAACGCCCAAAAGGTCGTGATAGGTAAGTGGCTCATGCGCGAGCCCCGGCTGCTGCTCCTCGACGACCCCACCAAGGGCGTCGACGTGAACGCCAAGGCGGAGTTCTACCGCCTGCTGCACCGGCTGCAGGAGCAGGGCACCACCATCCTGTTCCACAGCTCTGATGATTCCGAACTGCTGGGTTTATGCCAACGCGTGCTGGTCATGCAGGACGGCCACGTGCGGGCCGAACTGACCGGCGACACGCTCGATAAGCAGCACCTGGTGGCGGCCTCCATGGGCGCCGGCGTGGCGGTGAGCGCACCTTGACCCGCGCCTTCCTCCGCAACAAGACCTACCTGGTACCGCTACTGCTTCTGCTGGTGGCCATCGGACTCAACTACTACCTACAGCCCAACTTCTTCCAGCCGCGCGTGCTGAACGGCAACCTGCGCGTCATGCTGCCGCTGATGGTGCTGGCCGCGGGTCAGGCCATCGTCATAATCGCGGGCGGCATCGACCTATCCGTCGGCGCCATGGTGTCGCTGGTGAACGTAACGCTGGTGACGCTGATAACCCGCGAAAGCGGTCCACCCGAGATGCTGCTGGGTGCGGGGGTGGCCCTGCTCCTCGGCGCTGCTGCGGGTGCGCTCAACGGCGTGTGCGTGGCGTTCCTCAGGCTGCAACCCATAGTCACCACGTACGCCACGTCGTTCCTCTTCTCAGGCGTAGCGCTGATCATCCTCCCCCGCCCCGGCGGTTCGTTGCCGCGCGCTCTGACCACCTTCTACCGCTCCGCGCCGCTCGGCATCCCCGCCACCGCTTTCGGCATAGTGGTCCTTCTCCTGCTCTGGGTGCTGCTGCGGCGCACGCGCTTCATGCAGAACCTATACGCCATCGGCGGCAGCGCTGCCGCAGCGCGCGCCAGCGGCGTCAGGGTGGCGCTGAACAGTTTCTTCAGTTACGTCGCCATGGGCGTGTTCGCCGCACTGGCCGCCATGATGCTCACGCTCAGCACAGGCTCTGGCAACTCCAGGCTGGGCGACGCCATGACGCTTCCCTCCATCGTGGCCGTGGTACTGGGCGGCACGCGCCTGGCGGGGGGCCGCGGCGGTGTGGTGGGCGCTGTTATCGGGGTGGCCATACTGACCATCATCCGCAACCTCATCACGTTCGCTAACGTGCCCACCTGGTACCAGACGCTCTTCGACGCGGTCATCATCCTGCTGGCGTTGGCTGGGCCGGGCATCGTTCGCCTGATCAGGGAGCGTAAGGCATGAAGGCGTTCATCTCCCGCATCCCACCGGCCGCCGTAGCGCTGGTGCTGTCAGTGCTGCTGTTCTTCGCTGGCGGCCTCGTGCAGCCCGACTTCCTGAACGCAGCGCAGGCCATCAACATCGTGCGGCTGGCAGCGTTCCTAGGGATAATCGCCGCCGGTCAGACGCTAGTCATCATCGCGGGCGGCGAAGGCATAGACCTCTCCGTCGGCGCCGTGGTGACGCTGGGCGCCATCCTCACGTTCATGGTCAGTGGCGGCAACAACGAGGGCCTATGGCTGGCCGTACTGGTCGTTATCGCGGCGGGCGCCGCCATCGGACTGGTGAACGGCCTAGGCATCGTTTATATACGAATACCGCCGCTGGTCATGACGCTAGGCATGGCCGGCGTGGTGCAGGGCACTATCCTGGCTGTAACGCGCGGCGACATACCCGGCGGCGTGCCGCGGGCGCTAGCTAACTTCGTCACCGGCCGGTTCCTGGGCGTGCCGGGCGCCATCTACATATGGGCGGTCTTCGGGCTGGCCATGTGGTTCGTGCTGCAGCGCACCCGCTACGGCCGCGAACTGTTCGCTGTTGGTGTCAACCGCCGCACCGCCGCCCTTTCCGGTGTGAACGTGCCCGGCGTCGTGATCCTCACCTACACCCTGAGCGGCGTGCTTGCCGCGCTCGGCGGGCTACTGCTGCTGGGCTTCACGCAGCGCGTGTTCCTCACCCTGGGCGAGTCGTACCTCTTCCCGTCCATCGCCGCCGTGGTGGTGGGCGGCACGGTGCTGGCTGGCGGCCGTGGTAGTTACTTCGGCACCATGGCCGGCGCGCTGGTGCTCACCATGACCGAGAGCCTGCTGCGCGCCATGCGCATGGGCGAGGCGTACCAGCTCATCGTGTTCGGCGGCATACTGGTGGTGCTACTGAGCGTTTATGGGAGGCAGAGGCAGAGCAATTGACGCGCACAGTCACCTTGTTGCGCATTGAAGGCCTGGCGTTACTCGCCGCGGGCGTGACGGTTTACGCCGTGCTCGGGGGCTCATGGTGGCTGTTCGCGCTGCTCCTGTTCGCGCCCGACCTGTCCATGCTGGGGTACTTGCGCGGGCCGAAGGTGGGCGCAGCCGTGTACAACCTGGGGCACATCACCTTGACCCCAGTAGTCATCGGGCTCGTTTCGCATTTGCTGGGCGCGGATATGGGTGTCCAGATCGCCGTCATCTGGCTGGCGCACATCGGCTTAGACCGGTTGCTGGGGTACGGACTCAAGGAGCCCACCAGCTTCCAGGACACGCATCTGGGGCGGATCGGTAGGCGTTGAGAAGTTGCGAGTGTTGCTGACGCCTCGAGAAGTCGGACTCCTCTTTTGCTCGCCACGCAAATGGCAGAGGTAGCATCAGGGCCCATGGAACGAATCATCGAACGGGCACGTGAGCTGGCCGATGCCAAGCATGGCGGCATGCATATCCCCTACAAAGCCCTGACCCCGATGATGGAGCACATCAGCGAAGTGGCGACCTTGGTCGAAAGTCAGGGCGGCACCAGCGAGATGATCGCGGCGGCGTAGCTGCACGACGTGGTGGAGGACACTGACGTGACGCTCGATCAGGTCGGGGAGCGGTTCGGGCCTTCGGTGCGCGCGCTAGTAGATGGCCTGACAGATCCAGAAGACTTCGCGGCCAAGCCGCTCGAGGAGCGTAAGCGCCTGCAGGCCGAGAGGATCCGTGACCTCAGCGAGGACGTCAAGCGAATAAAGCTGTGTGACCAACTCTCGAACGTACGGCGCGTGCTAGATAGGCCGCCGCACGATTGGTCTGCCGAAGAGCAATTCACCTACATCCAAGGCGCCCATAAGATCGTGCTGGAGTGCCGAGGCCTGTGGCCCGCGCTCGATGAGCAGTTCGAGGCTATTTACGCGTCAGCTCAAAGGCGGTATGCCCGACCCTAGGCGGAGTCCCACTCCCGACCTGGCGTGTCACCCAGCGATGAACCCCGCCAACTCCTCTTTCAGCTTGGCTAGATCTTCGAGCCGCACGTACATCATGTGCCCCGATTCGTAGCTGGAGGTACTGATGTTCTCTCGCAGCTCGCCCTCAAGACCCAGGTGCGCCAGGGTGTACTCGGTGGCGAAGTAGGGCGTGGCTAGGTCGTAGTAGGCGGAGGCCACGTGTACGCGCAGGTGCCGGTTGGTGCTCATGGCCTTGCGCAGCGTGTCGGCTACGTTCACGTACTGACCCATGAACTTGGAGTAGTCCCAGTTCTCGTACAGGTTGGCGATGATCTCGTAAGTGATGTCGGGGTTATGGCGGAAGCCCAGCTCCGTGCGCACGTAGGCGTTCCACGCGGCCGTGTACGGCTCCTGGATGGCGGAGTAGCTCGGGTCGTACTCGAAGGAGTCGCCCCCGGCGTCGCGGTCCACGCCCTTGTAACGGCTGTCCAGCCGACCCACAGTGGTGCGTTCGGTCCGCAGCAACTCCTTCGCGAACCGGGGGAGAGTGATCCGCAGGTTGTTGCGCTCCACGAACTCCACGCTGGTGCCCGTGTAGGCCGCCAGTTGCTCAGCCACGGCGGCGCGCTCGGCCGCTTCCAGGCGGTCCCCCTTGAGCAGCGCCCGGCTGTAACGCTCCAGGGCGAACTCCTCCACTTCCCCCAAAAGCTCAGGCAGCGGCTTGGCCTGAAGGTCTGCGTCCAGACGCCGGTGGTACCAGGCGGTGGCCGCGTAGCTCGGCAGGTACAAGAGCGGCGGCAGGTCGTTGCCCACGTTGAAGCGCACGGTAGAGAAGTCGAGCACCGACGAGATGAGCATGATGCCCGTGAGGTACACGCCGTGGCGCTCCTGCAGGTAGCCCGAGAGCCCAGCGGAGCGGGTAGTGCCGTAGCTCTCGCCCGCCAGGTACTTGGGGCTCAGCCAGCGGTCCTCGCGCCCGAGCCACTCCCGTATCAGGTCGCCAACGCTCTCCAGGTCCTGCTGGTAGCCGTGGAACCCCTTGGCCTTCTCGCCCTCAGCTGCCCGGCTCCAACCGGTACCCACGGGGTCGATGAACACCAGGTCGGTGACGTCTAGCAACGAATGCTCGTTGTCTACTAGCCGGTAAGGCGCCGGCAGCGGCTCGCCTTCCTCCCCCATCACCACGCGGCGCGGGCCGAACGTGCCCAGGTGCAGCCACACCGACGACGAGCCCGGACCGCCGTTGTAGGCGAAGGTGATGGGCCTTGCGGCAACGTCCTCCACGTCCAGGCGCGTGTAGGCGGTCACGAACAGCCGCGCGATGGTGCTTACGCCCTGGTAGACGTCGTTCTCGCTCTTCTCTCGGTTAAGCGAGACTAGGCCGGTGGTGGCGCGGTAACGGACGGTCTGCCCGCCGATCACGACCTCGTGCTCGGTGGTAACCAGTTCGTCTTGGATTAACTTGAGTTTCTCAGGTGTGGCGTTATCGGTACTCATGTCGTTGCCTCCGGCTTTCGTCGGGCCAGCCTATCAACGCGGGCACCGGCCAGGCCTAGTAACGCACGCCTGACGCGCCGCCCACACCTTGGCGATACACTGCCGGCATGAACTCCCCCTCGTACGCCACCCCACGTCGCTCCTTCGGCCAACGCCTGGGTCGACTCGCGCTGCTAATTGCTGCTGCCCTGCTACTGCTGCCTGGCTTCGCCGCAGCTCAAGGCGAGGTGCGCGTGTACGCCGTCATCAACGACGACGACGTGCGGCTGCTGGCAGAGATGTTCGAGGCGGAAACAGGCATACGGGTGAACTACCTACGGGCGTCGACTGGCGAGCTGGT
>JBBAFX010000052.1:0-11463 GCA_041655195.1 Trueperaceae bacterium | reverse complement strand
CGGATGATCTTGAAGAGGTCCACCTTCTGCCAGTTCTGGCTGTCGGTGAGGGAAGCGTAACGGCCCTGGTCGAGCTCAATGGCCACGGCGTCGAACAGGCCCGAGCCGGCCATCTGGCTCACGACTTCGGCGCTGGTCTTGGACACGTGCGCCGTGCCCAGCAGCGTGAAACGCACGCCGCCATGCTCCACCACTGCCACCGGCTGGTCGCCCGCCATGGCCGCCAACTGCTCGGCGTCAGGCTTGGTCACCACCTGCTCCGGTGCGGGGGGCGCCTCCAGCGCGGTGGGGTCATCACTCAAGGCCGGCTTATGGGCCGGCTCGTTGGCATCGCTCATTCCGTGAGTCTACCGTCAGGCAGCGCCCGCGGGGGCCGGCGCCCAACGTGCCGCCCGCCTTACAATCGGGGAGATGTTGCCTCAGAGCAGTCTGTACGAACAGATCCGGCTGGCGCGCCTATGGCTGCCGCTGGTCATTATCGGCGTGGTTCTCGTCTTCCAGTTCGTGGTGCTGCCGGTCGGTGAGGGCGCTTTCCGGATCTGGGCACCGGTGGTCTTCTACTCCGTCCTCGGTCCCATAGCCACCTACGTGACCCTCAACTGGATCGCCAGCGAAGTGCAGGGCCGCGAACGGGCGCAGGCCGACATGGCGCGGCTCTACGTGGAGCTGCAGGCCAGCCACGAGATGCTCGGCGCCATCCACGACGTCACGGCCCGCTACGCGGCAGCGCCCGACCTCGAGGCGGTCATGCGCGTGGCGGCCGAAGGGGTGGTGGAGGTCACGGGCGCCAGCGCGGTGGGCCTGATGGTGGGCTCCCGCGAGATGGGCGCCTCCCACAGCGTGAACCTCACGCCCGAGTTGGAGGCCGACGCGCGCGAACGCGACCGGCTGATCGTTAGCGCCACCGGCGCCGAGCCGGTCACGGACGAGGCGCGGCTACTGACGGCGAGCGGTGACCGCTACACGGTGCTCAGCCACGCCCTGGAGTGGGGCAGCAGCACCGAGGGCTCCGTGCACGCCTACTACGAGGCGCCGCCAGATCAGCGCGCCAGGGAAGCTTTCGGCATCCTGGCCAGCCAGTACTCGGCCGCGGCCGAGTCGACCCGCTCCCGCATGCGCGACCTGCTTACCCTCATGGAGGTCGACCGCACCGTACGTGCGGAAGGCAACCTACAGCGAATGCTGGTCACTATCCTGAAAGAGATGATGAAGCGCGTCGCCGCGCCCGCCGGCGGGGTGTTCCTGGCGGACGAGGACGGCACGCTGCAGATGACCGCCAGTGTTGGCCTGCCCAAGGGCGCCGTGCCGCTGGCGTACCGGGTGGGGGAGGGCCTGGTGGGTGAGGTGGCGGCGCGCCGCGAGCCCACGGTAGTAGGGACGCTTACTGAGGAGCAGCGCGCCGGCGCTGGTCCGCTGCTGAGCGGCGCCAGTTCGGTGCTGGCGCTGCCGCTCATGTCCGATTCGCGGCTCCTGGGCGTGACCGTGCTGGTGCATCCGGAGCCCGACCAGTTCGGTTTGGAGTCCACGCCCTACCTGAGTCTGCTGGCCAACCAGGTCAGCCTGGCGGTGCGTAACGCCACCGCCTACCTGCAGTCCGAGGAGCTGGCCATCACCGAGGAACGCACCCGCATAGCGCGCGAGATCCACGACGGGGTGGCGCAGCTCCTCGCCTTCAGTGCACTGAAACTGGACCTGGTGGCGCGCCTGATGGAGAAGGACCTGGGCCGCGCGCAGGTGGAGCTCGACCTGGCGCGCGACACGGTGCGGGAAACCATCCGCGAGATCCGCCGCTCCATCTTCGCACTCAGGCCCGTGGACCTGGAGCGTTACGGCTTCGTGGAGACGGTGAGGCGGTACGTGGCCGACTTCGGGCAGCAGAACGAGGTGCGCGTGCGCCTGGACGTGGGCGACGTGGGCGAGCTGACGCCCAAGTCCGAGGGGGTGCTCTTCAGGATCTTCCAGGAGGCCATGCACAACGTGGCCAAGCACTCGAAAGCCAACCTCGTGGAGGTGCGCCTGGGCACGGACGACAGCGGCATGGCGTTCGTGCAGGTCCGCGACGACGGGGCAGGTTTCGACGTGGAGCAGGTCGGTGACCGGGTGACCAGCGCGGGCGGCCTGGGCCTCAGGCAGATGCGTGAACGGGTCGAGGCGCGCGGTGGACGGCTCGCCATAGCCTCCAGCGAGGGTGAAGGCACCACAGTGCGGGCGGCCGTGCCGAACTGACCCCGGCCTTCGGGCCACATACGGAACTCAGACGGAACACGAACGGAGAACGCCGCTCGCAGCAAGTGCGAGCGGCGCTAACTGCCGGCCGGCGTGAAGCCGGTGACGGGATTACTTCTTGGCGGTCCTGCGGTAGCTGTCGCCGAAGCGCTTCTGGAACTTCTCCACGCGGCCTTCGGTGTCGATGAAGCGCTGCTCGCCGGTGTAGAACGGGTGGTTGCCAGACCAGACGTCCACGTGCAGCTCAGGCTTGGTGCTGTAGGTTTCCATGACCACTTCGCCGTCGCAGATGACTTTGCAGGCCACCATCTTCGGGTGAATGTCCTTCTTCATGCGGTTCCTCCACGGGCCAGGGGTCGGCCCGGCCTAACTCAAACCGTTAGATATTAGCATAGGCGCGCACCTGACGCTTGATGCGGCCGACTATGGCGCCCATGCCGCGCAGGCGCAATGGCGAGATCAGCTTGGCTAACCCCATGGCGTCGTAGAAGTCGTCGGGGACCGCCAGGACCTCTTCCACGCTGGCGCCGTCTAGCCCCGCGCTGATGACGGAAGCGAAGCCGCGCGTGGTGGGCGCCTCGGGCGGCGCCTCGAAGTAGAGCTTCACGTTGCCGTCCTCCAGCTCGGTTTTCAGGAAGAGCGGAGTCTGGCACTCGTGCACCCGCTCCAGCTCGCCGCTCATGCCCTCCGGCAGGTCCGGGAGCCGGCCGGCGTACTCGAGCAGGAGCGGTAGGCGCAGCGGTTCAGGCGCCTGGTTGAACTCGTCCACGATCTTCTGAAGCGGTGCCGGGATGCTCACGTGGGGCAGAGTAACAGGTGAGCGCTGGCCCCCGTGTGCCGCGGCGAGCGCGGGCGGGCCCGGCGCGGGGCGGCGGGTTATCGTTTGAGCCGATGTCGCGTCTTCCCGCTACTGTCAACATCGGACCTCAGGTAGCCCCCCGCGGCACCCTGGCGGTGCCGGGCAGCAAGAGCCTCACCAACAGGGCGCTGATAACCGCCGCGCTCGCCGACGGCGTGTCCACGCTGCGGGGGGTGCTGGTGGCCGAGGATTCCGAGGTCATGATCGCCGCCCTTAACCGCTTGGGCGTGGCTGTCGAGTCGCGCGGCGCCGACGTGGTCGTGCACGGCGCGGGCGGCCCGCCGCCCGCTACCGCGGCAGAACTCGACCTGCGGCTCTCCGGCACCAGCATCCGCTTCCTGACCGCCCTGGCGGCACTCGGTAACGGCCGTTTCGTGCTGGACGGCACGGCCCGCATGCGCGAAAGGCCCATCGAGGAGCTGCTGGACGGCATCAACCAGCTCGGCGGCGACGCCACAGCGCAGTACGGTAACGGTTGCCCGCCGGTCATCCTCAACGCCGCGGGACTTGCGGGCGGCCGGGTGAGCGTGCGCGGTGACCGCAGCTCGCAGTTCCTCTCCGGCCTGCTCATGGCGGCGCCGTACGCCGCCGGCGAGGTGGTGGTTGAGGTGGATGGCGAGCTCCTCTCGAAGCCGTTCATCGACATGACCTTAGGCGTCATGCGCGACTTCGGGGTGGAGGCAGAGCGCAGCGGCTACGAGCGGTTCGTGGTGCGGCCGCAGCGTTACGTGGCGCGCGACTACCAGGTGGAGGGCGACGCCATGTCGGCCGGTTACTTCTGGGCCGCGGCCGCCGTTACTGGCGGACAGGTGACGATCACCAACCTGGGCCGGCGCACTGTGCAGGGCGACGCGCGCCTGGCCGCCGTGCTGGCCAGCATGGGCGCGCAGGTGGAGTGGAGCGATCAGCAGGTCACGGTGGCGGGACCCGCCGGGGGGCGCCTGAAGGGCGGCCAGGTTTTCGACCTTAACGACATGCCCGACCAGGCGCAGACGTTAGCGGTCGTGGCGCTCTTCGCCGACGCGCCAGTGCGCATAACCAACATAGGCAACCTGCGCATAAAGGAGACCGACCGCTTAACGGCCATGGCCACGGAGCTCAGCCGCCTGGGCGCGGAGGTGGAGGAAGGCGACGACGAGATGACGGTGCACCCGCTGCGGCGTGCACCCGATTCGCCTGTGGTGCTGAGCACGTACGGCGACCACCGCATGGCCATGGCGCTGGCGGTGGCGGGCGCGCGGATAGGCAACGTGGTCATAGACGAGCCCACCGTGGTGGCCAAGACCTATCCCGGTTTCTTCACGGACTTCCTGAGCCTGCTGGACGGGAGGCTCGCGTGACCGCCGTGCCCGAGAGCCACCACACGGTCATAGCCATAGACGGCCCGGCGGCGTCCGGCAAGTCGAGCGTGGCCCGGCTGCTGGCGCGCCGCCTGGACGTGGCGTACGTGTCGAGCGGCTTGCTTTACCGGGCGGCCACCCTGGCGGCGCTGCGGACCAGTTTCGATTTAGCCGACGAGGACGCTCTCATCGAGCTGTTGGGCCGGCACCAGGTGACGCTCCACGCCGACGCGCACGGCAACCGCGTGAGCATAGACGGGGCCGACGTGACGGACGAGCTGAACACGGACGCCATCGACGTAGCCGTGTCGACGGTGGCGCGGCACCCCCGCGTGCGCGCCTGGGTCACGGACCGGCTGCGCGAGGTGCAGGGTTCCTTCGTCATCGACGGGCGCGACATGGGCACGGCCGTCTTCCCGCACGCGCGGGTCAAGTTCTTCCTGACCGCCGACCCGGAGATACGGGCGGCGCGCCGGGCGGGGGAGCGGAGCGGCGAGCTGCGGCAGATAGCCGAGCGGCTGCGCAAGCGCGATGAGCAGGACGCGCTGCAGTCCGCGCCCGCGACGGACGCCATCTTCATCGACACGGGCACCCTCACGCTGGGGCAGGTGGTGGACGAGGTACTGAGCCGCGTGCAGGCGGTGCTACCCACCGGGCTGGACGAGAAGTGATCGAGCCGGCGCGCAGCTTCCACGTTCCCGTCGCGGGCTTGAAGCGCGCCCTGGTGGCCAGCACGCAGCACAAGCCCGAGGCGCACCCCCTAGCCTCCGAGCTGGCGGAACTCATGCGGCAACGCGGCGTGGAGGTGGAGCTGGACCTGGCGGGCACCGCCGACCTGGTGGAGCGCGCCGCTGGGGCCGACCTGGTGTTCTCCGTGGGCGGCGACGGCACCCTGCTCTCGGTCGGCCGGCGCCTGGCCGGCGCCGACGTTCCCGTAATGGGCGTGAACCTGGGCAAGCTAGGGTTCCTGGCGGAGTTCGGCGCCGAGGAAGCGCTGGCGTACGTGCGCGGCGACCATGCGCCCGACTGGCCGGTGCTGGAGAAGATGATGATCGCCGTGCGGCTGGCGGGGCGCCAGACGCGTTACCTGGCGCTGAACGACGTCATGCTCTCGCAGGGGGTCATGACCCGCCTGGTGCGGGTGCGCATGCGCGTGGACGGCGGTTACGCCACCGAGTACCGCGCTGATGGCGTGGTGGTCTCCACCCCGGTCGGCTCCACCGCCTACTCGCTGTCGCTCGGCGGGCCTATCCTCGACCACCGCATGCGGGCGCTGGTTGTGACCCCGGTGGCGCCGCACTCCCTCACCAACCGGCCCATCGTGCTGCCGGGCGATTCCAGCATCGGGCTCGAGATCCTCACGCGCTCCGATGAGATAGCCATGGTCATCGACGGGCAGGAGCGGGTGGACTTGCAGGTTGGCGACCGCATAGTGCTCACGGCGGCGCAGAGCGGCCTCTGCCTGCTCTCCACTGGGCGCCGCAGTGCCTTCGACGTGCTGCGCCACAAGCTCGGCTGGGGCGAGGGTCCGCTGCCCAGCATCCCGGTAGAGGAACCCTGAAGCGACTGCTGATAATCTCCAACGGTCACGGCGAGGACTTCATCGCCGCGCGCCTCGGTGAGGCGCTGCGCGAGCGGCTGCCGACCCTGGAGCTGGCAGCGTTCCCCCTCGTGGGTTTGGGGCAGCAGCTGGAGCGCGCCGGCCTAAGCGTGGCGGGCCCCCGGCGGCGCCTGCCCGCCGACGGTTTCACCATGCACGCCCCCCGCCTCATCTGGCGCGACCTGCGCGCTGGGCTCGTTAGCCTCACCCTCAGGCAGGCCGCCTACCTGCGCCGGCAGCGCCCGGACGCGGTGCTGGTGGTGGGCGACGTTTACGGACAGATGCACGCCAGCCTGGTGCCCGCCCCCCGGCGGGTGCTGCAGCCGCTGGTCTCCGTGTACCACCAAACCAGCGGCGCCACCTCGCGCTCGCCGCTCCGCTACTTCATGGAGCGCTTCCGGGGTCCGGAGCTGTTCCTGCTGAGGCGGGCGAACAAGGTGTACACGCGCGACGCCGCTACCGCCGGTTACTTAGCCGGTCTGGGCGTCAAGCGGGCCGCCTACTTGGGCAACCCCATGATGGACGGGCTCGACGCGGCGCCGCTATGGACCGAACTCGAGGAGGACGGCCCCGCGGGCGCGCCCTGGCGCGCGCTCCTCACCGAGGGGCCGGTGGTTGCACTGCTGCCAGGCTCGCGCGAGCAGTCGGTGCCGAGCGTGCAGCTCATGTTGGCGGCCCTGAGGTTAGGACCGGACTCGCTGGGGCTGGTGGCCTGGACGCATCCGCAACTGCCCGACCCGCCCCTCGGTTGGCGTGTTGCCGACCCGCCGCCGCTGCAGGGCGTGCTGGGCGCCTGGCGCTCCGAGGCCGGCGGCCACCACGTCTGGTGGTTGCGGGGGCGTTTCCCCGCCGTGCTGGCTAGTGCCGGGGCCGCGCTGGGCACGGCTGGAACGGCTAACGAGCAGGCGGTCGGGCGCGGCCTGCCGGTGGTGGCGTTCGAGGTGCCGCCCCTGTACGGCCGCGACTACCTGAGGAACCAGTCGCGCCTGCTGGGCGACGGCTTGCTGGTCAGCCAGCCGGAACCGGGCGCCATAGCGGCGTCGCTGCAGGCGGCCCTCACGGACCCTGACGTGCGCGCCAGGGCGCGCCGCGCTGGCGAGGAGCGCATGGGCGGACCCGGCGCTAGCGCGGCGCTGGCTGACGACCTGGCCGACTGGTTGGCGGGTTGACGGTGCCTGTGGGGTAGTGGCTCAGGCCGGCTCGGCCACCGACTGACCCTGTGGCTCGGCCACGGCCTCGGCGGTTTCGGCCAGCATCTCGGATAAGCGCGATAAGCAGCGGTAATGCTTCTTGGCGTACGCGCCGTCGCGGTAGCTAGCATCGAAGACCTCCACCAGAGGACCCTCACCCGACACGCGTAGCGCCACCTCCAGGTCGTAGGCTTTATCCACGAAGTGCACGAAGCGCAGCGCGTCGTTCAGCGACCCGATCGGCCGCGCCCCGGCCAGGTAGACGCTACCCACCTGCCTCAGGATACCGCCGAAGCGGGTGGGGTGCACGCCCCGTAAGAGTTCGAACAGTTCGTCCCAGTCGAGCGCCAGGCGCGGCGCGGGCGTGGCCTCGTGCGCCGTCAGGTACGCCAGGTGTTCAGGGGTCAGCCATTCGCCCAGGCTGCTTCTGTGCCGGTAATCCGGTCCGTCCACGCGGATGACGGTGAAGTTAGCGGCCAGTGACTGGATCTCGCGCTGGAAGTCATCCGCGTTGAAGCGCCCCTGCCCCTGCGCTTCCGGCGGCGTGTTAGAGGTGGTCACTACCGCGCCGCCGTTGCCCAGGAGGGCGGCCAGGAAGGTCTTCACGATAAGGGTGTTACCCGGGTCGTCCAGCTCGAACTCGTCCACGCAGATCAGTTCCGCCGTGGCCAGCTCCTCCTTGGCGCGCGGCATGCCCATCACGCCTATCAGGTACACGAGCTCCTGAAAGCTGAGGTAGCGCTTCTCGGCGGTGTCCGCCGCCGCGAACGCAGAGGCCAGCAGGTGCGTCTTGCCCACGCCGAAGCCGCCGTCGAGGTAGAGACCCGCGCCCGGTTGCGGTTCGTTGCCGGCGAACGGCCACCAGCCGCGGCGCCTACGGCCGCCGTTGCCAGGGTGCCTGCCGCCGTCAGCGCGGCGACCGGCGCCACGCGTGTCCTGGTCCGCGTGCGCCGCCCGGCGGTGGCGCCACTGCCGGCTCAGCACGAACTCGCGCATGGTGTCGCGCGCGTCCGTCTGACTGGGGTGCTGGGGGTGGTAGCTCTCGAACGCCACCTCCGCGAACCTGGGTGGGGGGCGGAGGCTCCGCGCGTCCGTTTGGGCCGGCGCCTGAAGGTCGGCCACACTTATGAGGCGCGTCACGAGTGGGAGCCTACCACCGCGCCGCTACGCCATGGCGCGCTCCAGCGCACACCCACGCGCGGCCGCCTGCACGGTCGTAATCCGTTTGACGCGGCCCCGGCCCAGCCGTACAGTTGAGTGTCGCTCCGCGGGGAAGTCGGTGAGAACCCGACACTGTCCCGCAACGGTATAAGGCCCTCAGGGCCTGAGTCCGAACACCGCGCAGCGGCGAGTATTCTGCACCCCTTGCGAGGACGAGGTCAGGGCAGGTTAGCCGGAGCCAGTGGCTACCGGTAACCCACGGCCGCAAGGCGCCCCACACTCCACAACTCGCAGGTGCCAAGGAGAGAACGTGAGAAGAGTTCTTCAGACGTTGGCCCTGCTGACCGCCCTGCTGCTGGGAACGGCGCTAGCCGCCGGCTTCCCCGTAACGGTGGTCGACGACCTGCAACGCGAAGTCACTATCAACGCCGCGCCGCAACGCATCATCGCCATGGTGCCCTCGCACACCGAGACCGTGTGCGCGCTGAGCGCCTGCCACCTGCTCGTGGGTGTGGACAACTGGTCGAACTGGCCCGAGAGCGTGGCGGAGCTGCCGCACCTGGGCGACGCCTTCGCGCCCGACCTGGAAGCGCTCGTGGCTTTGCAGCCCGACCTGGTGCTGGTGGACGAGTACAGCGGCCTGCACGAGCCGCTGGAAGCGCTCGGCGTAACCGTTTACGCCGGTACCCCGCAGACGTTCGACGAGACGCTCGAGTTCTTCGCGCAACTGGGCGTCATGCTGGACCGCCGCACCGAGGCGGCGTTGCTAACTGGCCGTGTGCAGGGCGAGATCGAGGGCGTGGCTGCCGTGGTCGCGGGCGTCACTGGTCCCACGGTCTTCCTAGAGCTCGACCCGACTCCTTACTCGGCGGGCCCTAACTCCTTCATGGGCACCCTGCTGACTATGGCCGGCGGCGTGAACGTGCTGGACGACACGCTGGGCGACTTCCCGCAAGTGGACCCCGAGTACGTGGTGGCCGCCGATCCGCAGGTCATCCTCCTCACGGACGCTCCCTTCGGCGTCACCGCCGCCGACGTGGCCGCGCGCCCGGGCTGGGGCGGGATCAGCGCCGTGCAGGCGGGCAACGTGGTGGAACTGGACGCCGTCACGGTCGACATGCTGAGCCGCGCGGGTCCGCGACTCGGGCAGGCAGTGCTGGCGCTGGCGCGGATCCTGCACCCGGCACTCTTCTGACCCATGTGTCACCCCGTCTGGGCGCCGGGCGGAACCAGCGCCCGGCCGGAGGCGCGTAACAGCGTGAACCGTAGCGGCCGGTGGCTCGTACCCTTTTCGCTGCTGGCGACCCTCGCCGTGATCGTGTTGGCGGTGGGTAACGGCAGCGTGTACGTGCCCCCGGCCGACATCCTGGCCACGTTCGGTAAGGCCGTCAGGGGAGAGGCGCTGGTTGGCTCCGAGGTGATCGTCTGGCAGATGCGCCTGCCGCGCGTGCTCACCGCCGCCCTGGTGGGCGGTGCGCTGGGTCTGGCCGGCGCCATCTACCAGGGCGTCTTCCGCAACCCGCTCGCCGACCCTTACCTGCTCGGCACGGCCAGCGGCGCCGGCTTCGGCGCTACGCTCGTGGCCGCTGTCGGCGCCTCGGTACCCCTGCTGGCCAAGCTGGGCGCCCCGCTAACGGCGTTCCTGTTCGGGCTGGCAACGGTGCTGCTGGTGGCGGCGCTAGCGCGCGACGGTGCCTCGCTGCCGACCGTGCGCCTCATCCTGGCCGGCGTGGTGGTGGGTTCCATCTTCACCGCCGCCACCAGCTTCCTGATGGTGGTCTCGCGCGAGCAGGCGGCCGGCATGCTGGCGCGCCTGCTGGGCGGCTTCGGGTTCAGCGGCTGGCCCGACGTGTGGACGCTGCTGGCGTTCACCTTGCCGGCATTACTGCTGGCCGGCGCGTTCGCCCGCGCCCTCGACCTGCTGCAACTGGGCGAGGAGGGCGCCGCCTTGCTCGGCCTGCCCGTGGAAGCGGTCAAGTACCTCATGCTCGGGGTGGCCACCCTCACCACCGCCGCCGCCGTCAGCGTGGCGGGCATCATAGGTTTCGTGGGCCTGATCGTGCCGCACGCCGTGCGGTTGGCCCTAGGGCCCGGGCATCGCCGGCTGCTGCCGCTAGCGGTGGTGTGGGGCGCGGGCTTCATGGTGCTCGCCGACCTGCTGGCCCGCAACGTGGCGGGCCCCGTGGAGGTGCCGGTGGGCATAGTCACGGCCGTTGTGGGCGGGCCGTTCTTCCTGCTGCTCCTCAAGGGGCGGGGTCAGGGCGGTGCGGCGTAATGAGCCTGCGCGTTAACCAGGTCAGCGCCGAGTACCGGCCCAACGGCGCGCCCGGCAAGCGGGTGCTGGAAGGCGTGAGCCTACACTTGGCGCCGGGCGAGGTGGTCGGCGTTATCGGCCCCAACGGCGCGGGTAAGAGCACGCTACTGAGGCTCCTCACCCGCAGGCTGGAGCCCAGCGCTGGCAGCATCACGCTGGCTGGGCGGGCCCTCGCCGACTTCGGGCGCTTCGAGCTGGCCCGCCACCTGGCGCTGGTGGCGCAGTCGCCGGTGCTGCCGGTCGGCTTCAGGGTGGCGGAGGTGGTCAGCATGGGCCGCGCGCCGCACGTTGGTCTCTTCGGGGTCACCAGCCAGGCCGACCGCGTGGCGGTGGCGGCCGCCCTGGAGGCCACGGACACGGCGCGCTTCGGCGCCCGCCCGGTGGAGACCCTGTCGGGCGGTGAGCAGCAGCGCGTGGTCTTCGCGCGCGCCCTGGCGCAGCAGCCGCGCTACCTGCTTCTGGACGAACCCACCAACCACTTAGACCTCAGGTACCAGGTGGAGCTCCTCGGTTACGCCCGCGCCCAGGCGCGTGCAGGGGTGGGCGTGCTGGTGGTCCTCCACGACCTGAACCTGGCGGCCCGCACCTGTGACCGCCTGCTGGTGCTGGACGGGGGCAGGCTGGTGGCCGAGGGCGCCCCTAGCGCGGTGCTGACCGCGGACCTCATTGGCAGCGTGTTCGGGGCGCGGGTGCGCGTGCTGGACGACGCTGGCACGCCGGTGGTGGTGCCTGAGTTCGGTTTGGCAGACGCGGGACTGCAGAGCCTGGAGAGC
>JBBAFX010000051.1:0-11575 GCA_041655195.1 Trueperaceae bacterium | reverse complement strand
CGCCGCCCGGCTCCGTTGTGGAAGCCGGGCGGCGGGAACCGTTAATGACCAGGGTGGTCAGCTACGGGTCGGTGAGGTGATTATGGTCTGGAGATGGAGTACAAGCTTGCCGCAGAGGCCGCAGCGCGGCTCGTGCTGGACGCAACCTCGATAAACTCGCCACTCCGCACGAGGAAGTCACCATTGATTATAGGCCCCCCAACGGTGGTCCCCGCGGAGTTGACGACCCGAAGGGTGGCATCCACAGCGCTGTTGCCATCGAAGCGCAGGACTACGCCTGCACCCGCGGCGGCGGGCACGCGCCAGTAGTCGACATCACCGAGCACCTCGAGGGCGCCGGAATCACCACTAAACAGGTCGATGGTGGGGGCGGCGGCCATGGTGTCGTTGTTAGGCTCACCAGCGTCGGCGAAGAAGTCACCGAAAGCGAACAGACCAACGCTCTGGGCGCTACCAGACGTGTTCGTGATAAGCACGAAGTAGTGGTCGCTAGTCCCTTGATCGAGAATCACGCAACTACCGCGGCACGCCACGTTAGTGTTGAGCGCCTGACTGTCGAGCTCCGCGGCGGTTGACAGGCCCAGGGTGCCGCTACCGAAGAACGCACTTGAACTGGCACTGGCGATCCGGTTACGGGAGCTGTTGAAGACTTCGAGGTCGAAGTTGCGGTTCAGCTCAAGGTAGAGCACGGGTCTCGTGGTATCGACGTTGACCCGTATGAAAACGTCCGCACCTGGAGCGAGGTTGTAGGTGTTAACCGGGGCGGCGTCGTTGTTGGCCGCGGTGCGGGTGTCGCTTGGCTGCCTGGGCGGTGGCGGCCCTGGCTCCACGGTTATGGTGCACGCCGAGAGCACCAGCGCGGCGGCGATAGCGAGTGAGAAGAAGAGGGTGTGTCGTTTCACGCGAAGACCTCCTACGATCGGTCAACTCTGAACTGCTCGGCAAGCCGGCGCGCTGCTCGCCCCATGAACGGGACTGAACTAACACGCAGGTGCTGTTGGCGCGCGCCGGAACACGGAGGCTCCTGCAGGACGCCGTTACCCGCCTCCCACCATATGCGAATAACGTCCCACGCGCATCGGCAAATCCTTAATGAACCCGCCACAGCAGGCCGTAATGGACCGCATTACTCAAGCACCATGAGGTACGGGTACAGGTCCGGCGCGCCGGCGTGAAGCTCGACCTCCAGGTCCGGGTAGGCGGCCTGGATGCGGGCCGCGGTCTTCTCCGCTGCCTCGGCGCCCACGTCCGGGGAGTAGAACAGCGCAGCTATCTCGTAACTGTCGGCACGGCCCTCCAGCAACTCCATGAGCACGTCCACGTAACCGCGCGCCGACGCCGCCAGCACCCCGTCCACGAGGCCTATGGCGTCGCCGTCCCGCACGTTCACGCCGTTCAGCTCAACGTCGCGCGTGGCGCTCGTGACCTCCAAGGTCAGCGAAGCGTCGGAGGCCGCGCGCATCTCCTCCAGCAGTTCCTCGGCGTCCGCGCCCTCCTGGAAGAGCACTGCGGCCGCTAAACCCTGCCCCAGCGTGCGGGTCGGCAGTACGTGGACGTTCTTATCGTCAACGATGTCGCCCACCCGCTCGGCGGCCATGATGATGTTCTTGTTGTTCGGCATGACAATCACGTCGCGGGCGCCCACGCTGCGAACGGCGTCCACTATGTCCTGCACCGACGGGTTATCGGTCTGACCGCCGCCCACCACGCGCACGCCCAGGCTGCGGAAGACGCGGGTCACGCCGTAACCGTTCGCCACCGCCACGGCCGCTGTGAGGGCCGGCTCGGCCTCAGCGGCGTCCACGTCGGCGAGGATCTCGGAATGCTGCTCGCTCATGTCCTCGACCTTGGAGCGGATCATGCGGCCGAAGCGCGAGACCTCGGCGAGGAGCTTCTCCGGCTCCTCGGTATGGATGTGCCCCTTGACGAAGCCCTCAGCGCCCACCACCAGCAACGAATCGCCGTACGGCGCTACCAGCTCGCGGATCTCCTGAGTGGGTACCTCCACGTCGGCTAAGAGGAACTCCGTGCAGAAGCCGAACTCCTCCTCCTCGAATTGCTGCTGGGCACGGTGCTCGATCTTGGGCTTGGGTGGCAGCGGCAGGCCCTCGAAGTAGGCCATGACGCCCTCGAACAGGCGGATGAGCCCGTGACCGCCAGCGTCGACCACGCCGGCCTGCTTGAGGATGGGTAGCAGCTCCGGCGTGTGCGCCAGCGAGACGCGCCCGGCTCTTAAGGCCAGGTCGAGGAGCGCCAGCGGAGTGACCTCGGCGGCGTCCGCGCCCTCCGCCGCAGCCTCGCCGTTACGTTCCGTGAAGTGCTTCTCGGCTGCCTCCGCCGCTTCGCGCACCACCGTGAGGATGGTGCCCTCCACCGGCTTCATGACCGCCGCATAAGCAGAATCTGAACCCGCGGAGAGCGCCTCCGCCAAGTCGGCGCCGCTCACGCGGCCGTTATGGCGGATCGATTCCGCGAAGCCCTTCAGGATCTGCGAGAGGATGACGCCCGAGTTACCGCGCGCACCGAGGAGCGAACCGTACGAGAGGGCGCGCGCCACGCCCTCCATGTCGTCTGGTGCTGAGTCCGCCAGCTGCCGCCGCACGGACTGCATGGTGAGGTGCATGTTCGTGCCCGTGTCGCCGTCCGGGACCGGGTACACGTTCAGCGCGTTAGTTTCCTCCACGTACACGCCTAACCAGTCGGTGGCGAACGTGAACGCCTTAGCTAGGTCGATCGGCCCCCAAGTGAGGCTCTTAGCGCCCTTAGCCACGGCTTATGCCCGCCACGTGCACGCGCACCTCGTCGAGGGTAATGCCAGCCAATGATTCGGAGGCGTAACGCACGCGCTCGCGGATGGACTCGGCCACCACGGGGATGTTCACGCCGTAAGCCACCACCACGTGGAGGTCAACATCCGCCCTGTGCTCGCCCTGCGGGTGCTCTATGACCACGCCCTCATCCACCTGGCGGGCGCCGAGGATGCGCCTGATGCCCTCGGTGATGCTGGCGGGCGCCATGCCTACCACGCCCGGCACCTCGTGGGCGGCTAAGCCGATGATGCTGGCCAGCGCCCCGTCGGCCACGCGGATCTCGTCCACGGCGCGCTCCTTGTGCTCCGTTCTGGGTTTGCTACCGAACGGTAGTAGAGAACTCAGCGTCTGCGACCGCTTCTTAGCACCCTCGCTGACCGTGTCGGCGCTCTCTACGGGCGCCGCGTCGCTACTCAGGTTCTCATGGGCCTCGCCGGTCGCGGCTTCGTCGCCCGTGCGCTTGCTGTCATCGTGCATGCTCGCTAACCCTCCAGTCGCGGTCCGGCAGAGCCCGCGGCGGGTGTAGTAACCGTACCGGAAGTGGTTCCAGAGTGGCATTGTATCAAGGCGCGACGAAGCCGCCGAGTCGAACAACTCGGCGGCCAGCCTGCGACGTTTTAGTTGTACCTAGTTTCCGCTACCGACCGTGCGGGTGCTAGTCGGGTCAGGCGGTGCCCGTGCGGCGGAAAAGCCTAACCAGCACGAGCAGGACGGCTACCACGATGAGCACGTGGATGAGCCCTCCGAACGTGACCTGAGCGATCATCCCGAGTAGCCAGAGGATCCCTATGATTGCGGCAAGAGTGAACAGCATGAGCGTCTCCGTTCCTTGAGAGAAGGCGGGAGCCCAGCGCCGTCATGCCCACGCGTTACCGGCGAGAGAGCCGTCGGCGTGAAGCGCCCGCGGGATCGGACGCCTTGATACTGCAGCCTGAACATGAAGCGTTGCTGGCAGGCGGATTAACTACATACGGAGTAGGCGCGCGCCTACTCCATGCCAGCGAGGAAACCGATACGCCGCAGGGCGCGGATAAGGTCCATGACCGTGACCTCGGAGGGGTCGTACTCCACGTTAACTTGCCTAGCGTCGGCGGGCGTCACGCTGACCACGCCCACAACGGCTTGCAGCGTCTGCACCACCTGTACGCGGCTGTCGTCGGTGTCCATGCCCCGCACGCGCATGAGCGCTCTTGCGCTAGCCACGGCCGCTCACCTCCAAGGTTTCAGTACCCTCGGCGGCCGCGGCGCGCGTGGCCGCCACCGAATCAGCCAGTTTCACGCCGCGTGAGCCCAGCACCCGCACGTGCTGCACGAGGCGATCCTCGAAGAACGACTCCTGTTCCAGCAGCTTCAGCAGGGCGGCGTCGCTCCGCGGCGTGCGGGTGAGCAGGTCGTACACGCCCGAGTCGTAAGCGCTCTTCACCAGGGCCTTCACGAGGGCCTCGGCGGCGGCGGGGTCAGCGGAAGCGAGGCGCGCGACCAGCACCTGCGGTCTCTCCCCCGACCAGACAGCTTGCGCCATGACGAAGCCGAGCGGCTCCTCGCTACCAGCGGCTACGTCCTCGGCCACGAACGAGTGCTCGGTGCGGCCGAAGAAGCGCAGGGCGCCCGCGGTCAGGGTAGGCTCCAGGCCGTGCCTATCAGCGTACTGAGCGTCTATTAGGGTGAGCGCGGCCAGGTCCGCCTCAACGGGTGGTCGCACGGTGATAGCCATGGCCCCGAGTATACGTGCGCCGCGCAGCGCGCCTGCTGCCGCCGGCTACACCACCAGGTCGGCCACGGCGCGCTCGGACGCCGCTAAGTCCCACGGGTCGTAGCCGGCTTCCGCGAAGTAAAGACCCTGCGGGCCGACGTTATGACCCGCCCTGGTCCGGTCGCGCGCCGCCAGCAGCGCCGGCAGGTCGTCCGGGCTCAGCTTGCCCTTCCCCACCCACAGGAGCGTGCCGACGATGGTGCGCACCATGTTGCGCAGGAAGCCGTCGCCAGCGATGTGTAGGCGCAGCTCGCCCGCCTCGTTCCTCAGCTCGCACAGGTGCACGGTCCGCACGGTGGTGCGCGATTCCTGCGTGGCGAACGTGGCGAAGTCATGCCGGCCCAGCAGGTGACGGGTCGCCGCCTGCATGGCGGGCACGTCCACATGCCGGAACACGGGCAGCACCCGGTTGCGGTTCACGGCCAGGCCGCGAGGGTCGTCACGCACCACCCGCAGGCGGTAGAGGTAACGCCTGTACAGGCAGTGGTACTGCGCCTCGAAATCCGGCGCCGCCGTCCGCACGTTGACCACCGCCACGTCGCGCGGCAGGTGAGCGTTCAGGGCGAGCCTCAGCTTCTCGTCCGGGATCCGGGAGCTGGTATCGACGTGCGCCACCAGCGCCAATGCGTGCACGCCAGCGTCCGTGCGGCCAGCAGCCATGACCGTGCCGTGCTGCCCGGGCAGCTGCGCGAACGCCTCCTCCACCACGCCCTGCACGGTGCGCTCGCCCGCGGCCTGACGCTGCCAGCCGTAGAAGTCGGTGCCGTCGAACTCCAGCAGCAGGCGCACGCGCCGCGCCTCGGTGGCGGCCCCGCTCACCCGGAACGGGCCGGCGCCTGAACGTCCGCCCCGCGCAGCGCGGGCTTAGGCACGAGCGCGGTCCAGCGGCCGATGAGCGGCACGAGAACGGCTCCCACAGCGCCTATCAGCAGGTAACGCACGAAGGCGCCCACCGGGCTATGCCTGATGGCGTCGGGTATGGCGGCCGAGCTGCCCATCAGCGCCACGAACACCAGCGCCAAGCCGATAACGATGAGCACCAGGCGCCCGACCAGCGGGCCGTCGGTGCTGTGCCGCACCAGTTCCGGGCCGACCACGAACGCGGCGAGCGCGCCCATGTACAGACCCGAGTTGGCCGTAGGTAAGACCAGGTGCAGAACCAGTGGCACGACCACGCCGAGGGCGGCCACGGCGGGCCGGCTCAGGTTCCACTTCACGCGGTCCAGCGCGCGACCGGCGAAAGCGAACGCCAAACCGAGCGCCAGCCCTACAACCACATCAATCGGGAAGTGCACGCCGAGGTAGAGGCGCGACACCGCCACCAGGCCCACGATCAGCGCGGCCACCACGGAGAACCACGTCTTGCGCACGTAACTCGCTGCCAGCGCCCACAGGAGCATGGCCGACAGGGCGTGGCCGGACGGGAAGGAGGCGCCCGCCGCGGTGTCGGCCGCGGCGCTGCTCCTCAGCACGCTGGGGTCAAGTTGGAAGGGCCGCGGAGCGTCGAAGACCAGCTTCAGTAGCTCCATGATGTAGACGCCCGCCAGGAAGTAGATGGCCAGGCTGCGGCCGTTCCGGGCGCTAAGGCCGACGAAAGCGATGACCAGGATGGCCACGTAAACCTGCTCGGAACCCAGGTTGGTAACGAGCATCATGAAGCGGTCTAGGGCGGGTGAGGCAGCACTCTGCAGGGCGACGATGAGATCCATTTCTCCTCCGGTGGTGACTGGCCCGATTCTACCGACCCGCTCGCGTAGTGCGGCGCCCCCTCCAGTACCCACCCATGGCGCCAGCGGGTGTGCCGTTACCAGGAACTCTCACGCGCGCCGCGCGTGGTAGCCGCGGGCGCCGCCCTGCGGCCGCGCTCATGCCAGCATTAAGCCGTGACCAGCCTCCCGCCCCTCAACGACACCATCGTGGCCATAGCCAGCGCGCCTGGCGTGGGGGCGGTCGGCGTGGTGCGCCTCTCCGGCCCCGAGGCCTACCGCATAGCCGACCAGCTCTTCGCACCGCGCCGCGGCGGCGCGCCCAGCTCCAGACCGCCGGGCCGCGTGATCTACGGCCAGGTGGTCGACGGACGCACGAATGGCGCCAGCCCGGGCGCACAAGACCGCGACCCTGAAGCAAACTCTGCGGAGGCCTCGGCGGTGGACCGCGCCGAGCGGGCCGGCCGCGCACTTGTAGTGGACGAGGCGCTCATGCTCACTTTCAAGGCGCCGCGCTCCTACACGGCGCAGGACGTGGTGGAACTGCAGACGCACGGCGGCCCGGCGGTGCTGCGCGCCACGCTCGACCTGTGCGTGGCCAACGGCGCGCGCCTGGCGGGGCCGGGCGAGTTCACGCTGCGCGCCTACCTGAACGGTCGCATAGACCTGGTGCAGGCCGAGAGCGTGCTGGACATGGTCAACGCGCAGTCGGACGGTGCCCGCCGGAACGCCGCTCTGGGACTCGGGGGCGCCCTCACCCGCCGACTCGACGCTATACAGACCCACCTCACGGGCGCGTACGCCGCCGTACAGGCCAGCTTCGATTACCCGGACGAGGGCGTGCCCGAGGCGGAGCTGGGAACGCCGCTTGGTCAGGCTGCAGAGGAAGTGAGCGCGCTCCTCGCCACCGCGGAAGCGGGCCGCCTCAGCCGCCAGGGTGCACGCCTGGCGCTGCTCGGCCGACCGAACGCCGGCAAGTCAAGCTTGCTGAACGCGCTGTTGGGCTACCAGCGGTCGATCGTGAGCGACACACCTGGCACCACCCGCGATTACCTGGAGGCGCCGCTGGTCATAGGGGGCGTACCCGTCACGGCCATCGACACGGCCGGTATCCGCGACGCCGCCGACGCCATCGAGGCGAGCGGCGTTGAGCAGGCCAGGCGCATAGGCGAACACGCCGACCTGCGGGTGGTGCTGATTGACGGCTCGGAGCCGCTGGAACCAGAAGACGAGGCGCTCATCGTGTCCATGCCCGCTGAGCGGACGCTGGTGGTCATCAACAAGCGCGACCGGCCCGCCGCTTTCGACGCGGCCAAGCTGCCCCTGCCGCCCGGCGCCCGCCCGCTCGAGCTCTCCGCCCTGACGGGCACAGGCTTGGCGGAGTTGCTGCGCGCCATAACGGAGAAGCTCATAGGCGACGCAGCCGGCACCGAGCTCTGGATCACGCAGGAGCGGCACGTGGCCGCCCTGGAGGCGGTAGCCGCCCACCTCAGCGCCGCTCAGGAGCGCGCCAACGAGGGCGACCTCGACCTGGTGGCGCTGGAGTTGCAGGACGCCCTAGGCGCGTTGGGGCGCATGACGGGCCGCCAGGACGTGACCGACGAGACGCTGGCGGCGATCTTCGCTAACTTCTGCGTGGGTAAGTAACGGGCGCCGCCGGCCGGCGGCGCATTCCGATCAGGCGGCTCTTACTGGTCAGTTGTCAGGGGGTCGGTTCGGGCGCCCGGGCCGCGGCCTCTACGGCAGTGCGCAGCCGCTCGCCCAACTGGCGCAGCACGGACCCCGCCGTCAACTCGATCATCTTAGTGAGCGCTTTGGTGCCCCACCGGTCGGCTTCCGGCAGGTCGAGGTAGATGGTCAGGTCCAACGCGTACTCAATGTGACTACCTGCGCCGTGGGGCACGGTGCGCGCCACGCCGCCGACCTCGGCCCGGCCGCGCCCGGTAACTTCGTTGCTGACGGGCACCAGGCGAGCGCCGTCAGGCGTGAAGTGAAGCTCGCTGATGAAGGGCAGTTCCCGCCGACCGAACAGCGGCGTGTTGACGGGCAGGCTAGCGCTCACCACTTGAGGCGTTCCGGGCGTTACTTTCAGTCCGTCCAGCAGGTGCGCGCTGGCCAGGGAGCGCTCCACGTCGCGCACGAACGCCAGCGCCGACTCCGCGTCCAGCGGTGACGAGAACCCGAACTCCAGGCTCTCGGTCAGTCTCACCGGTCCCCTGCCCGCAACCTCGGACCGACCCACTCAAGGCGCAGGGTGCCCTCACGCACGGCCGCTTCGATCTCGGCGTCGGACGCCCCCCGTAGGCGCGGCAGTATCTGGAACTGCTCAGCGCTGGAGGCCAGCCCCACACGCACGGTCACGTGACCCTCGACTTCGGTGCGGCCGATGCGCCACAGCAGCTGGGAAGCTAGCTCCTCTAGCGCCTGAGGCGTGAGACCCGCTTCCGCGAGCGTGGAGGTCAGTTGTTCATGAACGTTGAGATCGGGCACTTAGCGCAACTCCTGCGTTAAAGAGTACCGCACCGCAGCGCGCCCGGCGCGGGACGGCCACACCTCAGCGGGGCGTGCCGTGCAGGCAACAGTGATATCATCCGCCGGTGCCCGAGGTCGCCGAACACCACGAGGAACACGCCTTGAACGAGCCGTCACAGGCCGCGGCCGCCACGACTGGCCGCGTGCCCAAGCGTGGCGTGAGCAGCTCCATGGAACCGGGCTCCCGCGGGGTGCTCGCCACGCTGCTCCTTTACGCCAAGGGCCTCGCGGTGGGCGTGTCGGACCTGGTGCCCGGCTTCTCCGGCGGCACCATGGCGCTGGTGGTCGGCATCTACTCCGAGGTCATCTCCGCCATCAGCAGCTTCAGCGACCCGGCCTTCCTGCGCGCCCTGAAGGGCGGCAGGCTGCGAGTAGCGTTCCGGCTCTGCCACGGGCCGTTCCTCCTGACCTTAGGTTTGGGCATGGTCACCGCCATCGTGCTGCTGGCGCCGCTGGCCACCTACCTGCTCAGCAACTACCCCCTACAAGTAGCGGCTTTCTTCTTCGGCCTCGTGTTGGCCTCCGCCCTGGTGGCGGGTGGGCTGGTAACCCGCTGGGGCGTGCTCGAGTACCTGCTGCTGCCGCTCGGCGCCGTGGGGGCGTTCGTCATGGTGGGGCTCGCGCCTACCGAGACCCCGGACGGTGCTCTCTTCCTCATGCTGGCCGGCGCCATCGCCGTCTGCGCCTTGGTGCTGCCTGGTCTGTCCGGCTCCTTCATGCTGGTGCTGCTCAGCAAGTACGACGTGGCCCTGGCGGCCGTCACCGCGCGCGACTTCGGAGTCATAGTGCCCTTGCTGCTAGGTGGCGTCTTCGGCATCCTCAGCTTCGCGCGCGTCATGAGCTACCTGCTGAAGCGGTATCACGGCCCCATGCTGGCGCTGCTCACGGGTTTCGTGATCGGTTCGCTCCGCAAGGTGTGGCCGTTCGTTGAGGCCGACGGCGTCACCGCCGCCTGGCCCTGGACGGCGGTCGGCACTGCCCCGTGGGGGCTGGCGCTGCTCATCGTAGCCGGCGTACTGGCCGTGCTCACGCTCGACCGCGCCGGCAAACGCATAGCGGCCTGACCGGGCGCACCCCAGACGCTGGCTGGGTGGGTTACGCGCCCTGAAATGCGCCTACCAGGCGCGAATCTTCACAAAATTCATGCCATCTTACGAAGAAGTTCACAAGCACTAACTACCCTTATATGAGAGGCGTGGGCGCGCGCCGCGTGCTGCACGGCCCCACCGAACCACTATCACTGCAGGAGGAATACAGTGCGCAGAAACCGAATGTCTTACGTCCTCGCTGGCCTACTACTCGGCCTGGTCAGCGCCGTGTTCCTGTTGCCCGGCGGCCCCGTCGTGGCACAGCCGAGCACACCCACCGCGGTTCAGACCGGCCCAGTACTGGACGACGAACGCAACACAGTAGACATAGTCGAGCAGCGCGGCCCCAGCGTGGTGGCCATCAACGTCGAGGTGCGCGGCGCTCGCGTCAACCCGTTCGACGAGATCGAGCGGCTCTTCCCCAACTTCTTCCCACCGCAACTGCGTGAGCAGTTCCAGACCCCTCAGGTGCAGCAGAGCAGCGGCTCCGGCTTCGTGGTCGCCGAAGGTGAACTCATCACCAACTTCCACGTGGTCGAGGGCGCCCTCGAAGGCACCAGCCTGGAACTAAAGGCCGGCGCCTCCGTGAAGGTGGTCTTCCCCGGCTCCACCGAGGAGTTCGACGTGCGCGTGGTGGGCGCCAACCCCGACTACGACCTGGCGCTCCTCGTGCTCGATAACGGCCAGACCATGCCCGACAGCGCCGTACCGCTCGAGATAGCCGACTCCAGCACCGCCCGCGTTGGGCAGAAGGTGGTGGCCATCGGCAACCCGTTCGGCCTGCAGTCCAGCGTCTCGCAAGGCATCATCTCCGCCATCGGCCGTGAACTGCCCTCCATCGGCCGTGTCGAGATCCCCATGATCCAGACCGACGCCGCCATCAACCCCGGCAACAGCGGTGGCCCGCTGCTCGACTCATCCGGCCGGCTCATCGGTATCAACACCATGATCGTGCCCGGCATGACCGCTTCTGGCAGCGCCGGCAGCATCGGCATCGGCTTCGCGGTACCCAGCGAACTCCTGCTTTCGACGCTCCCGCAGATGCGGCAGGGCGGCCTGGTCGGGATCTACGCCACCTCCATAGACATCGAGAACCGCCCGCGCATAGGCGTGCAGGTCCTGCCTGCGGCCAGCTTCCCCGAGCGGGCGCGTGAGGTCCTCGGCATGCCCGATTACGGCATGGTGGTAGCCGCCGTCGAGGAAGGCGGGCCAGCTGACGAGGCCGGCATCATCGCCAGCACCTTCACGGCCACGATCGACGACGTCGGCTTCCCGGCTGGCGGCGACATCATCCTCTCCGCCAACGGCACACGGATCGACGAGATCGCCGACCTGCACGCCGAGCTGGCCGACGCCAAGGAAGGCGACGAGCTCGAGCTGGAAGTGTGGCGCGGCGGCGAGATCCGCACGGTCACGATCACCCTCCGCGTGGTGGCGGTGCCGCGGACCGACACCCCCTGAACAGCGCCCTCTAACGCCCTCCCGGTAGCCGCCCGCGCGGCTCCGCGAAAGCCTGAATAAGCCCTTGCAACACGCGCTCCCAGCACTCATGGGAGCGCGTGCTAGCATCCCGGCATGGAGCGTTCGGGACGTCATCTGACCGTTGGTTTGGTCCTCTCTGGTGGTGGGGCGCGCGGCTTCGCGCACATCGGCGTACTAAGGGTCCTGGAACGGGAGGCGCGCGCT